>JBHEMN010000018.1:0-11183 GCA_046262575.1 Jatrophihabitantaceae bacterium | reverse complement strand
GGGGTATCAAGGTCACTGTCGACATCGTCCCCAACCACTTCTCGAACCGGCATCCGTGGTTCGTGCAGGCACTGGCCGCGGGACCGGGCAGCGCTGAGCGGGCTCGGTTCATCTTCCGGTCCGGCCGGGGCGAGCACGGCGAGCTGCCACCGAACAACTGGCCGTCAGTCTTCGGTGGTCCGGCCTGGACCCGAGTCCCCGACGGCGCCTGGTATTTGCATCTGTTTGCGCCGGAGCAGCCCGATCTGGACTGGACGAACCCTGAGATACCGGCCGAGTTCGAGCGAATTCTGCGGTTCTGGTTGGACCGCGGCGTCGACGGGTTTCGCATAGACGTAGCCCACGGCATGGCGAAGGCGGCCGGGTTGCCCGACGTCGACCTGTCCGTCATCCCGTCACGTGAAGAGGGCGCCAACATGCCCTCCTTGCACGACATCCGGTGGGACCGCGATGGCGTGCACGAGTACCACCGCATGTTCCGCCGGGTGCTGGACTCCTACCCCGGGGAGCGGATGGCCGTCGGCGAGGCGTGGGTGCCAGATCCCGCCCGCCTGGCCCGTTACGTGCGAGCCGACGAGCTCAACCTCGCCTTCAACTTCGAACTTGTCGCGGCCGGGTGGGGGGCCACGACCTTCCGAGATGCCATCCAACGATCGCTGCAGTCGATGTCCGGTGTCGGCGCACCATGTACCTGGGTGCTGGCCAACCACGACGTCATCCGGGCGGCTACGCGTTACGGCGGTGGCTCGCTCGGCGTGGCGCGAGCACGGGCGGCTGCCCTGATGCAGCTGTCGTTGCCCGGCGCCGCCTACGTCTACAACGGCGACGAGCTCGGTCTGGACAACGTCGAGCTGCCCGATTCTGCCCTGCAGGATCCGACGTGGCAGCGCAGCGGGCACACCGAGCGCGGGCGCGACGGCGAGCGGGTGCCGCTGCCATGGACTGGGACCTCCCCACCGTTCGGATTCACCTCCGCGATGGCGAGTTGGCTGCCGATGCCGTCGAAGTGGGCCGCCCTGACTGTCTCCATGCAGGAGGCCGATCCTGACTCGACGCTGCTGGTGTACCGGCACGCGCTGGCGCTGCGGCGGGCAACGGCCGATCTGCGCGACGGCGGCTTCGAGTGGTTGTCCGCGCCGCCGCAGTGCCTCGCCTATCGGCGCGGCAGTGTGGGCGTAATGCTCAACGCCGGCAGTTCGGCCGTGCCGCTGCCTGCGGGCGAGGTTCTGCTGGCGTCGGGGCCGCTGCCGGAGGGCACCCTGCCCGCGAACACAGCGGTGTGGCTCCGGTCCTGAAAGCACCGGTTCGGTCAATCAACATGATCCTGTGCGCGCGAGCGGGTCGCGCAGCTTGCCGCCGAGATGGTCTGCTCAGCGCACGTGCCGTCCGAGGCGGGCACGCTTGGCGTAGAGCGAGCCGCTCACGCCGGATCATCGGCGAAACCGGCCAGGATGGCGCGTTCGTCGCCGGTGAGCCGCCGCGGACGATCGGTCATGAAATCGAAGGTGACGACGCTGGTCGCGGCCCGCGCAGCGAGAGCGTCGCCGTCGAAGATCTCGTAATGCACAGTGAACGATGCCCCGCGCACCTCGCCGATCCACAATTCCAAGCGAAGTGGCTCAGGGTGATAGACCACCGGGCGGCGGTAGTCGATCTCGTGCCGGGCGATGACGGTCCCGCTGGAGAAGCCGTTGTCGACGTCTCTGGAGCGGTCGAAGAACATCGCTACCCGCGCCTGCTCGAGGTAGGCGAGGTAGGCCGTGTTGTTGATGTGCCGGTAGGCGTCCATGTCAGACCAGCGCATGTACACCTCGTGCACGAACCGAGCCACGGTGATCAGTCGCGGGTGAGCTTGCGGTAGGTGACGGCGTGCGGGCGAGCCGCGTCGGCACCAAGGCGTTCGACCTTGTTCTGCTCGTAGGAATCGAAGTTTCCTTCGAACCAGAACCATTGCGCCGGGTTCTCCTCGGACCCCTCCCACGCCAGGATGTGAGTGGTCACGCGGTCGAGAAACCAACGATCGTGGCTGATCACTACAGCACATCCGGGGAACTCGAGCAGGGCGTTCTCCAGTGAGCCGAGGGTCTCGACGTCGAGGTCGTTGGTCGGTTCGTCGAGCAGCAGCACATTGCCGCCCTCTTTGAGCGTGAGCGCGAGGTTCAGGCGGTTGCGCTCGCCGCCGGACAGCACGCCGGCAGGTTTCTGCTGGTCCGGGCCCTTGAATCCGAACGCGGATACGTAGGCACGCGACGGCACTTCGACCTGGCCGACATGGATTTAGTCGAGCCCGTCGGATACGACCTGCCAGACGTTTTTCCTCGCGTCGATGCCACCGCGGTCCTGATCGACGTAGCTGACCCTTACCGTCTCGCCGACTCTCAACTCGCCGGAATCAGGATGCTCCTGATCGATGATCATCTTGAACAGGGTTGTCTTGCCGACGCCGTTGGGGCCGATGACCCCTACGATCCCGCCGCGTGGCAGCGTAAAGGACAGGTCCTTGATCAGCATCCGGTCGCCGAAGCCCTTGTCCAGATGACTGGACTCGACAACCACCGAGCCCAACCTCAGACCCGGGGGGATCTGGATCTCTTCGAAGTCGAGCTTGCGGGTCTTTTCGGCCTCGGATGCCATCTCCTCGTACCGCTGCAGACGGGCCTTGCTCTTGGTCTGGCGTCCTTTCGCGTTCTGCCGGACCCACTCCAGTTCATCGCGCAGTCGCCGCTCGAGTTTCTGGTCCTTCTTGCCCTGCACCTTCAGGCGCTCGGCCTTCTTCTCCAGGTAGACGGAGTAGTTGCCTTCATAGGGGTAAGCCCGGCCGCGGTCGAGTTCGAGAATCCACTCGGCGACGTTGTCAAGGAAGTACCGGTCGTGGGTGACGGCGAGGATGGTGCCGGAATACTTGGCGAGGTGCTGCTCAAGCCACTGGACGCTCTCGGCGTCGAGGTGGTTCGTCGGTTCGTCGAGCAGCAGCAGGTCTGGCGCCTCGAGCAGCAGCTTGCACAGTGCGACCCGCCGGCGCTCACCACCGGACAGATGTGTGACGCGCTCTTCGCCCGGCGGGCAGCGCAACGCGTCCATCGCCTGCTCGATCCGACTGTCGAGATCCCAGCCTTCAGCGTGCTCAATCTTCTCCATCAGATCGCCCTGCTCGCCGAGCAGGGTGCCGAAGTCGGCATCCGGTTCGCCCATCGCGGCAGACACCTCTTCGAACCGCGCGAGCCACCCTCGCAACTCGGCAACCGCGTCCTCGACGTTCTCGCGAACGGTCTTCGACTCGTCCAACTTCGGTTCCTGCTGCAGGAGGCCTACCGATGCGCCGGCGGCCAGGTTCGCATCGCCGTTGGAGGCCTGGTCGAGACCCGCCATGATTCTCAACACGCTGGATTTGCCCGCGCCGTTGGGCCCCACTACCCCGATCTTCGCGCCGGGCAGAAAGGACAGGGTGACGTCGTCGAGGATCGCCTTGTCGCCGTGTGATTTGCGTACCTTGTGCATCGTGTAGATGAACTGAGCCACTATCCGTCCTTGATCCACGTTGGGAGGTCGTCGGCCGACGATGACATCACCGGCCCTAGCCCAGTGTCCCAGCCGTGTCGAACTCCCCGGCCCGCTACCCCATTTGGCGGGCGCGAGGCGAAAGGGTGGCCGAACTGCTCAGCTGACGGCGGCGAGTTCCGGTTGCTCAGTGTCGACGTCGGCGACAAGCTCCCGAGGCGACCCGGTGTGCTCCGCAAGATCGAGCCACTGATCGCTGCGATCGGCCGGGATGCCGTCGTCGTCGATCTCGACGTTGGCGCTCACATTCGGCCTCGTGACCTTTCGGAATTCGCTCGTGCCCCGGGACAGGTCGTGCCCGACGGCGTTGGCCTCGAGTTCGTAGCTGACCCGCACGGTTTCGTTGATCTCGTATTCGCGCGAGTAGTACCGCCCGGTAATGAGGACAGGCTGCCCTTTGTGCACCGAGAGTGCGACGTTTTCTGCCATGGCCCGCCAGCAGGTGACGTTGACGTAGAGCGTCGCGTTGTCGACCCAGCGCTGCTGTTCACGGTCGAAACGACGCGAGGTCGAGGCGACCCGAAAGTTGGTGACCGCATGGCCGCTCTTGGTCATGCGCATGCGCGGCACGTCGACGACGTTTCCGACGATCGTCATGGTGGTGTCATTCATGTCCTGCTCCTACTCGATGATCCGGGGCTGTTCGGCTGACCGGTGCCCTGCGGTGGGCATAGCGTGAGCGAACTCGCCGGCACAGCTCAGAACCAGACACGAGGGCCATCTGTGGATTAACCAGGAGCCTGTGGACGAGGAGGACGAAATTGTCGGGCCGGTTCGCAAGCGACCGCAGCAGGTCCGGCACTATGCAACGGTTGACCGGGAAGGTTCAGGCATCGACAAGCAGCCGGCGTAAGGCGCTCGCGGTGGGATCAAGGTCGTCGCATACTTGTTTGTATGGTCGCTGTGGTCCTTCTCCTGCTGCTGGCAGCGCTGGGTGTCGCCGCGGTCCTCGGCCACACCGCCGACACTCGTGACCCTGCCTACGGGCGAGTGGTCGCCTCAGCCGACCTGATCCGCGCGGGAGCGCATCCCGGTAATCTGCCCGAGGACGCTCGCCCCCGTAGCTCAGTGGATAGAGCAGTCGCCTTCTAAGCGATTGGTCGCAGGTTCGAGTCCTGCCGGGGGTACCGCTATGGGTCCCAGGATTACTGGTTACGCCGCCGCAGCGCAAACGTAAGGTTGGTGTTAGGAATTCGCGATACAGTTCTTGCTGACTTGCCGTGCAGCCCGCACAGCCCTTGAGGCTTCGCCAACCGCTTGTTTGATGACAGCGCAGGACGGCCCAGGTAGGAAATGAGGTCGAGGTGGACACGCGAGATGACGTGGGCAAGCCAGTACACCCGTCGGTTACTGCGTTACCGGTGGACACCCCCGCGACGGTCCAAGCGATCGAAACCCTGGGCTTGGCCGGTTCGCATCCGATCGTGCGGTGCTTCCCGCAGGGTGCCCTCATCGTGTTCGATCGCGACCTGCGCTTTCTGATCGCCGGCGGACTGGGCTTGGCCGATGTGGGGTTGACGCGTTCGATGCTGGAGGGCAACACAATCTTCGAGGCGTTCCCGCCCGAGACCGTCGCGGTCATCGAACCGAAGTTCCGGTTGGCACTCGACGGGTTTGAAACCGCTATCGACGTGCCCTACCGGAACCACATCTATCTGATGCGACTCGCACCGCTGCGCGATGCAGACGGCGAGATTGTCGCCGGGCTGGGATGCACCCAGGATGTGACCGAGGCCCGTCGTGCCGAGGTACAACTGCGAGAGTCGGAGGAACGGGTCCGGCTGGTGTTCGATCACTCGCCGATCGGCAATGCGCTAATCGATCTGACCGGTCGCTACCTGGAGGTAAACCAGGCGATGTGCGACATCACCGGTTATTCCGCCGGGCAGCTGCTTGAGCTGTCCATCGCCGACACCACGCACCCCGACGACCTGCCGGCTGACCTCGCGGCCAGTCGTGAGTTGCTGGCGGGCAACGTCCTCCAGACTGCGGTGGACAAGCGCTTTCTGACCCCGTCCGGGGGGACCGTCTGGGTGACGAAGTCCTCGTCACTGCTGCGCCACGACGACGGAGCCCCGCGGCACTTCATCGCGCAGGTTCAGGACATCACTGCTCGGAAGAACTACGAACTTGCCCTGGCCGAGGAGCGCAGCCGGTTGCGCGAGGCCGAGCTGATCGCGCGGATGGGCTCGTGGGATCTGGATGTAGACACCGGAGAAATCCGCTGGTCCGACGCGCTGTTCGCGTTGCGCGGGCTGGACCACGACACCTTCGAAGGTAACTTGGCGGGCGCCACCCGCTGGGTACACCCTGACGACCGCGAGCGCGTGCGCACCGCAATATCGCAGTGCAGCCGCACCGGTGAGCCGATGCTCGTGCGTTACCGAGCGACCCGTGTCAGCGACGGTGCGCTCTGCTGGTTCGATGCACGCGGCAAGGCGGTGTACGAAGGCACCCGGCTGGTTCGGGTGGCCGGCACGTCATCGACGTCACCGACGACGTCGCCGCCGCGGAGAAGGCCGCTGCCGAGCACGCCTTCCGGCAGGCGGTCATCAGCGCATCGCCGGACATCATCTTCGTCTATGATCTTTCAGCCCGCTCGACGGTATGGACGAACCGGTCGATCCCTGAGGCGCTCGGCTACCCCGGCGGTAGCGACTCGGACGACGAACCGGAAGCGGACTCAGCAACCGTAGCCGACGACGTTTCCCGTTTCGTCTCTCCCGAAGATCGGGTCGAGTTCGCCGCGACGTTGGGCGCGGCTCGCGACGCGGTCGGCGACGCCGTCATTCTGCTCGACCATCGGATGCGTCACGCTGACGGTAGTACGCGGTGGTTCTCGCGGCGCACCACAGCATTGCGCCGCGACGAGAGCGGGCAGGTCACCCAGGTCGTCGGGGTGCTCCAGGACCAGACCGCACGGGTAAAGATCGAGCAGGAGCGGACCGCACTCGAGGTTCGGCTGGCCGAAGCCAAACTGGTTGAGGAGCGGGCGAGGCTGGAGGCGCAACTGCATCAGGCCCAGCGGCTGGAGACAGTGGGTCAGCTCGCCGGCGGCATCGCACACGACTTCAACAACCTGCTCGCGGGGATCATGACCTATGCCAGCTTGGTATCGAGCGGTCTCGAGGAATTGGCAAGCCGCGGTGTGGACGAGGATGAGGCGTTAACCGTGTTGTCCCAGGACGTGGACGAGATCGTCGCGGGGGCGAAACGGGCGGCTGAGCTGACCCGACAGTTGTTGATCTTCAGTCGACGTGAGGTGGTGCAGCCGACGGTGCTGGACCTGAACTCAGTTGTGGCCGATCTGGAGAAGCTGCTAAGGCGCACGATCGGCGAGCGGATCGAGCTGCGTACCGCCGTGGCTGCCGACGCGCCGCACATCCTGGCCGACCGCGGACAGGTGGAGCAGATTCTCATGAACTTGGCGGTGAACGCGCGATACTCGATGCCCGATCGGGGGCAATTGCGGATCGAGACGGGACAGGTCGAGCTGGGTGCGGGCGACGTCGTCGGCCGCACCCTCGCTCCCGGTACCTACACCCAGTTGACGGTCAGTGACACCGGCACGGGAATGACGACTGAGGTGGTCGACCGGGCCTTCGAGCCGTTCTTCAGCACCAAACCGGAAGGGGAAGGTTCCGGACTCGGACTGGCCACCGTCTACGGCATCGCGACCCAGGCCGGCGGCGACGTGTCCATCAGCTCCGAGGTCGGGCTCGGCACCATCGTGCGGGTGCTGTTTCCGGCGATCACCGAGGCGGTGACTGGTCCCGGCGTTAGGCCGGCCCGCCGGCCGTCCATCGGTCGCGGCGAAACCATCCTGCTCGTCGAGGACGAGGCGACGGTGCGCGAACCGGCGCGACGGATCCTGGCGCGCAACGGCTACACCGTGCTCTCCGCAGGCAGCGGCGACGAAGCACTCGAGATCGTTTCTAGCGGTAGTGTCACGATCAATCTGCTGCTCACCGACGTCGTCATGCCAGGACGCTCCGGCAAAGAACTGGCTGGGCACGTCGCCGCCCTGGTCCCCCGCCTCGGCGTCGTCTACATGAGCGGCCACAGCGGAGACGTCATCGCCCACGAGGGCGTCCTGCACGACGGCGTGACGCTCCTCGAAAAGCCCTTCTCCGCCGACGATCTGCTCGGCACCGTCCGCGCCGCTCTCGACGGCATTCGGCGCTAGATTGCCGCGGAGAAGATTCTTCTGGTCGAAAGCCTGACCTGGTCATCCTCGACATCGGGCTTTCGGCTGGTGGCGGGGGCACCCGTGCCTTCACTGTCGGCTGTGGCGGCAGGTAGGACACGTTGCACTCCGTCTTGGTTGGATCTGATCTCGCAGGCAACGGTTCCACACTTGGCGACGGGACAGGAACGCATTCGAGTTCGCGTATCGACCGCCCGGGTGGCGCCAGATCGCGTCGTAAACTGTGGCGGTGGGCGGACCGGCGGAAAGCGCTGGCGGGGGATCTGGCTGCGAGACACCAGCCAGCGATCCGCTCAGTCCCTATGTGCCGCGATTGGTGGTCGACTGGCTGGGCGACGAGCCCGATCTGGAATACCGCTGCGTGCCGGGGACCTGCGTACTTGCCGACATCGCCGGGTTCACGAATCTGACTGAGCGACTCGCGACCCGGGGCAGGGCCGGCGCTGAGGAGATGGCCGATCTGCTCAACGATGTGTTCGACGAACTGCTGACCGCCGCGTACGACTTCGGCGCGAGTCTTATCAAGTGGGGCGGCGACGCCGTGCTCCTGCTGTTCGACGGACCCGACCACGCACTGCGGGCTGCCCGTGCGGCTTGGAACATGCAGGAGGCGATGCGCCGGGTCGGGCGGCTGCAGACCTCCTGCGGAGTCATCAGGCTCGGCATCTCCATCGGCGTCCACACCGGGGACGTCGACTTCCTGCTGCTCGGCAGCCGGTACCGCGAGCTGATCGTGACCGGACCCAGTGCCACCGCGACCACGCGCATGGAGAAGATCGCACAACGCGGCCAGATCATGCTCAGCCCGGTCACCGCAGCACTCTTGCCGGCCCGTTGCGTCGGCGCTGCCCATCAGGACGGTTGGTTGCTCGCCAACGAGCCGCACGTCGCCCGCGTTCCCAACCGCATACCCAAGCGCACAGATGTCGATCTGGGACCGGCCGTCTGCGAGCACGTGCGCGATCACCTGCGCGGCGGGCAGGTCGACCACGAACACCGCTGGATCACGGTCGGCTTCCTCGAGTTCTCCGGCACCGACGTGTTGCTGACCGAGCAGGGACCTCGGGCGCTCGTGGACGCAGTGCGATACGTGCTCGACGCGGTGCAGGAAGCCGCCGAGGCCAACGACGTCACGGTGCTCGCGAGCGACCTCGCCGAGAACGGCGGCAAGATCATAATCACCTCAGGCGCTCCACGCGCGGCCGGCGACGACGAGACGCGGGTGCTCTCTACACTGCGTCGCGTCGTGCACCCCGGCGGCCGGTTGGCTCTTCGGGCTGGCGTGACGTGCGGCAACGTCTTCGCCGGTGACTACGGGCCGTTCTACCGCAAGACCTATTCGATCGCCGGCGACGTGGTCAACCTGGCCGCGCGACTCATGGCCCTGGCACTGCCGGGTCAGGTGATCGCGACACCTGCGGTCCTCAGCCGGTCCCGCTCGGCCTTCGAGACGACTCCACTCGCGCCCTTCATGGTGAAGGGCAAGAGCAAGCCCATCGAGGCGGTCGTCGTCGGTGATCTACGCCGCGAATCCGAGCAGGTCACCGACGATCGGCTGCCGCTCGTTGGACGCGAAGATGAGCTCGCGACGCTGTTGGCCGCCGCCGACCGTGCCGCCGCCGGCCACGGTGTGGTCGTCGATATAGCCGGGGCGCCGGGCATCGGGAAGTCCCGCCTCATCGAGGAGCTCACCAGCCGGATCGAAGCGCGAACGCTGTGGGCGGACGGCGACATCTACGGACGGGTCACGCCCTACCAACCGTTGCACCGCCTGCTGCGCCGAACCCTCGCACTGCCGGCCGATGTCGAGGACGTCGCTGTCCGCGCCGCTATCGCGGACCTGGTCCAGGGCACCGCGCCCGATCTGGTGGCTTGGTTGCCTTTGATCGGAATCGCGGCAGGCATCGATCTCCCGTCGACCCCGGAGGTCGAAGCCCTGGACCCCGAGGTGCGTCGCGCCCGCCTCGAGTCGGTGACGAGTGACCTACTCGGCCGGCTGCTCACGGCGCCCGTGGTCATGGTGTTCAACGATGTGCACTTCATGGACGAGGCCACGCTCGGCTTCCTGCGTCGCCTCGCTGCTGATGCAGAGGGTCGACCCTGGCTGCTGATATTTTCCCGCCGGCCGGGCGTCGAAGCTCCGATCGGGTCGGCTCGGCACGTGAAAACCATCGCCCTCGAGCCGCTCGCTGCCCCGGCCGCCGAGGAATTGCTCACGCTCGCCACCGATGCCACCCCACTGCCCGCCCACCGGATGCGACAGCTGATCGAGCGGGCTGGTGGCAGCCCCCTGTTCCTCACCCAACTCGTCGGCCTCGCGGTCGCGGGGGCTGACCTCGACGAACTTCCGGGCTCAGTCGAGGGCATGATCGCCGCGCAAATCGACCGCCTTCCCCCCCGTCGGCGCCGCTGGCTACGGGCTGCCTCTGTGCTTGGCATGACCGTCGACCCGGCGTGGCTTCGTGCCATCCTCGGGGACAGCGACATTCGGGACGAGACCTGGTCGGGTCTCGAGGAGTTCATCACCCTCACCCTCGACTCGCGGCTGAGTTTCGTGCACCACCTCATTCGACTCACCGCATACGAGGGGTTGTCATTTCGGCGACGCACCGAGTTGCACGCTCGCGCTGCAGCGATTCTCGAGAAGGAACTGGGCAACCGCCCCGATCAGGACGCGGCGCTACTGTCCCTGCACTGCCTGCGCGGCGAGCAGTTCGGCGCCGCATGGCGGTATTCACGGATCGCTGGCGATCATGCACGGGAGCAATATGCGCCGGCCGAAGCCGCGGAGTGTTACCGCCGAGCACTGTCTGCCGCCACCCACCTGCCGCGGTTGTCCGACGCTGAGGTCGCGGACGTGTTCGAAGCCCTGGCGGAAGTAAGCATGGATCTCGGTGAGGTTCCCGAGGCCGAGCAGGCGCTTCGCCACGCGCGGGCCCGAGCCAAGTCAGACCCGCTGCGCCTCGCGCGACTTCGATTCAAGACGGCCTGTCAGCGTCAGCACGTCGGTCGGCACACCGACGCGCTGCGCTGGGTCGCCCGGGGTCGTGCGCTTCTACGCACGGCCGAGGACGAAGTGGCGATCCGTTTGCTGGCCGAACTCGCCGAGCGCGGCGCGCTCATCCGGTACGACCAAGGGGCGTACAAGTCAGCGATGGTGTGGGCGCAGCGCGCCGTCAGAGAGGCCCGACAGGCGGGCGACACGCTCATCGAAGCGCGTGGGATCGGCGTTTCGGCCGTTCTCGCCGCCCTGGCCGGCTTGCCGTGGGACGAGTCAGCCGTGCGGAACGCGCTCGACCTGTACGAGCAAGTCGGCGACCAGCGTGGCAAAGCGCGCGCGTCGAACATATTCGGAATGTGTGCCTATTTCGCCGGCCATTGGGATACGGCGGTCGGGTACTACGCCGAGGCTGAGAAG
>JBHEMN010000017.1:0-11251 GCA_046262575.1 Jatrophihabitantaceae bacterium | reverse complement strand
GCGCGGTGCTCGACGCCGTTCGCGGCCTGTCCTGACTGACTCGAGCAGGCCGTGCAGGACCCCGCAGCGGTTTAGGACGCCGGCGGTTCGACGGGCAGGTGCGCCTGGATGTCCAGGCGTTCTCGGATGCGACGCCGCAGTTCCCGAGCCACGCGCCACTGATCCACCGGCCGGACCCGCGCGACGAGGCGGATCACGGTCTCGTCGCGGGTGAGCTGCTCGACGCCCTGCACCTCGGGCTCGCCCAGGAAGGCGTCCGCCCATTCCGGCTCGTCGCGCAACTGCTGCGCGACCGCAAGCATCGCCGAGGATGCCGCGGTGATATTGGCCGCGGCGGCAATCGGTACGTCGAGCACGACCTGCGCGTAGCCCTGGCTCTTGTTTCCCACCCGCACGACCTCGCCGTTGCGCACGTACCAGACGGTGCCGTTGTTGTCGCGCAGCCGGGTCGTGCGCAGGCCGACGGCCTCGACCGTGCCCACCGCCTGCTCGAAGTCGATGACGTCGCCGACGCCGTACTGGTCCTCGAGCATCATGAACATGCCGGACAGGAAGTCCTGCACGATGTGCTGGGCGCCGAAGCCGAGCGCGACGCCGACGATTGAGGTGCCCGCGATGAAGGGCGCCAGATCGACGCCGATCTCGCTGAGTACGAGCATGAATGAGATCACCAGCACCGTGAAGGACACTCCCGACTTCAGCACCGAGCCGATTGTCGCCGCCCGCTGCTCGCGCCGTTCGGACAGCAGCCCCGTCGACTCGAGCAGCGCGCTGTTCTGGACGCGTTCCTTGAAGGGGCGCAGGATCCGGGGAACTTCGCCCACCCGGATCGGCCGCACCGCGCGGTTGATCATCCGATTCAGGATCGCCCGGAAAATCAGGGCTACCAGGATGATCACGGCGATCCGGATCGGGATCTCGATCAACACCCGGCTGTGCTCGTGGAAGTATTTCGGCAAGGTCAGCAAGGCATCACGACGGTCGGAACTCACGATCGACAACCTAGCCATGCAGCTAGGAAACGTGCGCAGGGGCCCGACGTCGGGTTCACTGGTAGCGGTCGGAGGTGAATCGGGGTGTCCGGGGCGTTGGTTCTCAACGCGACGTACGAGCCGTTGTGCGTCGTGCCGCTGCGCCGTGCCGTCGTCCTGGTACTGGCCGAGAAGGCCATCATCGTCGAAGCCGGGTCCGAGGTCATGCGCTCCGAACGCACGTCGATCCAGGTCCCGACCGTCGTGCGGCTCTCCCACTATGTGCGGGTGCCGTATCGGCGCGAGGTGCCGCTGACTCGCCGTGCCGTGCTCGATCGCGACGCGCACCTGTGCGTCTACTGCGGGCTGCGCGCCGACACGATCGACCACGTGAGGCCGCGTTCGCGGGGTGGCGTGCACACGTGGTCGAACGTCGTGGCTGCGTGCGCACGCTGCAACCATCGCAAGGGTGACCGGCTGCTCGGCGAGCTCGGCTGGCACCTGGCGGTAGTACCGATCCAGCCACCGGCGACGGTGGCTGTGGTCATGGGCTGGGCCAAGCGCGACCCGGCTTGGCAGCGTTATCTCACCTGGAACGGTCTCGAAATCGAGGTCGCGTCGGCCGTCTAAGTTGGGTGGATGGCCGATCTGCATGACCTGAGCGCACTCGAGGCCAGCGCTGCCGTGCGGCGGCGCGAGGTGAGCCCGGTCGAGCTCGTCGAACACGCTCTGGACCGCATCGCCCGGCTCGACGCGCAGGTCGGCGCGTTCGTCACCGTCACCGACGAGGCCGCCCGCGAGCAGGCGAAGGCTGCTGAGCGCGTGGTTGGCGACACCGATCACCCGGCCGCGCTGCCACCCCTGTTCGGCGTGCCCACCGCAATCAAGGACGTGAACCTGACGGCCGGGATTGCCACCAAGCTGGGCTCGCGGACCTTTGCCCACTGGGTGCCCGACATCGATGACCATGTGGTCACGCTGCTGCGCGCCGCGGGGACGATCAGCGTCGGCAAGACGGCCACGCCCGAGTTCGGCCTGCCGTGCTACACCGAGACCGACCTCGGTCCCCCCACCCGCACGCCGTGGGACACCACCCGCAGCGCGGGTGGCTCGAGCGGCGGGGCGGCGGCGGCGGTGGCCAGCGGCTTCGTTCCCGTCGCGCAGGGCAGTGACGGCGGCGGTTCGATCCGCATTCCGGCCAGCGTGTGCGGGTTGGTGGGGCTCAAGACATCCCGCGGGCGGATCTCGAAGGGGCCGCTGGACATCGACGCGTCCCGCCTGACGGTACTCGGCCCGCTCGCCCGCACCGTCCGCGATGCGGCCGCGTTCCTGGACGCGGTCGGGGTCCCGCAGCCAGGCGACCCGGACCCGCTGCCGCAGTTGCCGGCAGGTGAGACGTTCCTCGCCTGGTGCGAACGCGACCCCGGTCCACTGCGGATCGGGCGTTACCTCGACTCGCCGATCCAGACCGAACTCGATCCCCAGGTACGTGACGCGTGGGAGCGGGCCACGGCGTTGCTGACAACTCTGGGCCACGAGGTGGCCGACATCGCCGCGCCCATGCCGCCGGAGGCTATCCCGGCCTTCGAGACGGTATGGGCGGCGTCCGCAGCGAGCGTGCCGGTGGACCCGGCGCGCACCGGGGACCTGCGTGCGTTGACCCGCTACCTGCGTGAGCGGGGGGCGGCGACCAGCGGCCCGCAGTACGTGTCCGCGCTGGGCATGCTCAACGTGTACGCGCGCAGGGGCATCGCGGCCACGGCCCATCTCGACGCGGTTCTCACGCCTACCGTCGCCATGCTCCCGCGGCCGATCGGCTGGTTCATCGGCGGGGACGACGACCCCGCGGCAGATTTTGAGCGGCAGAAGCAATTCACGCCCTATACGGCGATGTACAACATGACCGGCCAGCCGGCGATATCACTGCCGCTCTACCAGAGCACAGCTGGCTTGCCGATCGGCATGATGCTCGTCGGGCGGCCGCGGGGCGACGCGCAGTTGCTCGCGCTGGCCGCCCAGTTGGAACGTGCACTGCCGTGGGCCGCGCGCCATCCTCCGATCTGGGCCGAGTAGCTCCGCCCTCACGGCGCGACCAGCGGTGGCGCCGTGCATCGCCTACCGGACGGTTCGCTAACGTCACCGCATGAGCATCGTCGAGACCGTACTTGTGTTCGTCGGCATACCCGGCGCCATCATCGGTGTAATCGCCTTCGGTGTGTACGGCAAGTCCATGCTGCACCAGCCCAACCGCTATCGCCCCGGGCGCCCGTGGCCCTACCCGGCGGCCTGGTTCGTCCCGCACCCGGACGCCGTACTGCACCCCGAGACCGGCCACCCGCAGCTCGCGACCGAGTCCACGTCGGTCACGACGGCAATGGGAGGTGCCAGCGGTGAGTGGTGACGCCGAGGTCGACCCGAGCCATGTTCGGTACGGGCCCGTAGGCCACGACCTCGCAGCGAATGGCTTCACCGCGCGGCAGCTGACGCGGCTCGACGAGGCGCTCACGCTGTCCAGCCGCGAGTCCGGGCTGACGTTCTCGGTCTACGTGGGAGAACTGAAGCACCCGACCAGGGCACACGCCGAGGCACTGTTCGAAAGGCTGTCCGACGAGGCTGTGCTGCTCGCGGTCGCACCGGGCCAGCGCGCCCTGCACATCGTCACCGGGCCTGGGTCAGCGAAGCGGCTGCCCAATCGCGCTTGCGCGCTTGCCGCTCTGGCCATGCGCGCCGCGTTCACCAACGGTGACCTGACTGGCGGTCTGGTCACCGGCCTGCGCATGCTGTCTGACTCGGCTGGGCGCATCTGAGCGCTAGGCCAGCAATCGGTGTCAGAGCAGGCACTTGCCGGTCAGCGGATCCACCACCGTGCACGTGGTGCTCGGCGTGGGCTTGGGTGTCGGGGAAGTAGACGAGGTCGGCAGCGGGAGCAACGGTGCGGTCGTGCTCGACGTGGCAGTACCGCCCGACGTTCCGCTCGTGCTGCCTGATGTCCCGCTCGAGGGGGTCGGGCTGGTCGAAGCGCTCGGCGAGCTCGATGCCGGGGCCGGTGCGGTCGTGGTGGCGGGTTTCGGGGCAGCCGTCTTCGACCTGGACGTCGGCGAGACCGCGGTCGGGGGACCGGGGTTGACCGGCGGGAGGTAGCCGTAGTCGTTGACCGGCGGCAAGGCGCCGGTGGTGTTGCCGATCGGGATACCGGACACCGGGACGCCGGTGCGGTACGCGTCGGCCAGCGCGAGCACCTGTGCGAGGTACTGGTCGGAGTGGTTGTAGGCGAGCACGGCGGCCACCTGGCCCGCATGCGTGCGCAGGTCACCACCGGCAGCGCACAGGTAGCGCGCGGCGGCCAGAGCTGCGTCGTTGATATTGAAGACATCGGCCACCCCGTCGCCGGTCGCGTCGGTGCCAAAGGCGGCCCAGGTGGACGGGATGAACTGCATCGGGCCCACGGCGCGGTCATAGACGGTGTCGCCGTCCAACCCGCCGCGGTCGCTGTCACCGATCGTCTCGGTGCCGATGCCGTTCAGGGGAATGCCTATGATCCGCGGCGTCGAGGTGCCATCGGCGTTGAGGCTTGCTCCGCCGAAGCGGCCGTGGTCGGACTCTATGCGGCCGATGCCGGCCAGCAACGCCCAGTCGATGCCGCAGCCAGGCTCGGCATGGGCCATCCTCGCCGCCGCGACACGGTAGGCATTCAATGCAACGTTCGGGATGCCGTTTGCGGCCAGACCCGAGATGACAGCCTTCGTTGCCGGTGCTTTCTTGGCCACGTGCCTGGGCTTGGTGGCGCGCACGCTGTTGGCACCCGCGCGGGCTGGTGGGACGTAGCTCGGCAGTACCACGCCAAGGTCGGTGTTCGCGGGCACGGCGACCGGCGCAGCCGCCGACGGGGTCGGCTTGCGGCTGGAATCTGCCCCGGCGGGAAATGCGACGCTCGCGACGACGAAAAGTAGCAGGCCCGCCACGGTCGTGGCGGCCGCAGCTCTGCGGACCCGCTGCGGGTGACGGCGCAACATCGCTGCGAGACGCGACGCCAGGCGCGGGTCGTTGCGGTGTGCAGCGAAAGACATAGGTGGCGCTCCGGGTCCGTGCGGGTCGGCCTACCACAACAACGAGGCCCGCTCGCGTGGGATACGCGTTAGATTCGGCGGTATCGGCCGCAGACATCCAGTCAGTCGAGTCCCGTCGATCTAACGTGCAGACGGTGATCTGCGGTCCGCCGCACGCGCCTGTAGGGCCCGCACGATATCGGCCCGGCCCTCGCCGACCAGGCGCCGCAGCGCTGGCGGAAGACCCTCCCGGCGCAGGAACTCGTCTGCGGCGGCGACCGTGTCTGGTGAGATCGTGGACGCCCAGGCGGGAAACAGGCCGAGCACCACGTTCTGCGCCAGCTCGCTGGTGCGGCGGTGCCAAATCCCCTCGACCTCGCCGAAGTAACGCGCGACGAAGGGCGCGATGAGCTCGCCTTGAAACGGGTGGGCGAAGCCTGCGATGACCGCTTCCTGCATCGCGTTGGGCAGGCCATCGTCCTCGACCGCCAGCCGCCATGCTTCGGCCTTCGCTTCGGCCGTGGGCGCAAGTGCGCGGGCGGTCGCGGCGCTTCGCTGCCCAGCCGCAGACGGGTCGCGCGTGAGTTCGGCCTCGATGTCGACGGCGTCGATCGCTCCGCGCGCGGACAACGCCTGGAGCATCAACCACCGCAGATCGTCATCGACGGCCAGCCCTTCGACGACGTGCGTGCCACCGAGCAGGCCACGGATGAACACGATGTGCTCGTCCTTGCATGCGGCGCCGAGCAGGGCGTGCATCCAGGCGAGCTGGTGATCCGAGCCGGGTGGGCAACGCCGGACCGCCTCGAGCGACGTATCGGCCAGGGCGCTGTAGCCCTGCGGTGCCCAGGCCGGGTCGGCGTAGATTTCCAGGGCGCGCAGGGCCTGGCGGGTGAGCGATTGCATGACGCCGATGTCAGTCTCCTCGGCGGCTCCGGCCAGGACCAGCGCGAGGTAGTCACGCGTGGCGAGCTCGCCATCACGGGTCATGTCCCAGGCGGCCGACCAGGCCAGCGCCCTCGGCAACGAGTCGGCCAGCTTGGCGATCCCGCCGCTGCGCAGCGTCGAAAGACTGCGGTCGTCAAGTCGCACCTTGCAGTAGGTGAGGTCGTCGTCATTGAGTAACAGCAGGTCCGGCTGCTTGTGCCCAACCAACTGCTCGACCGCCGTCCGCTCAGTGGTGACATCCAGCTCGATGCGCTCGGTTCGCACGAGTTGACCGCCCTGCTCCTCGTAAACGCCCACGGCCAGCCGGTGCGGCCGGATCGCGTTGGTGAGCGCAACCTCGTTCGGTGCCGACTGCAGGATCTCGAAGCTGGCGTAGTTGCCGTCGCCGTCGAGGGTGAAATCCGCGCGCAAGGTGTTGATGCCGGTGGTCTCCAACCACAGCTTCGACCAGTCCCCGAGATTGCGGCCGGAGGACTTCTCCAGGGCGCGGAGCAGGTCGGCGAGGGTGGTGTTGCCGTAGGCATGCTTGGCGAAGTAATCGCGTACTCCGGCCAGGAACGCCTGCAACCCGACGTAGGCCCCGAGCTGCTTGAGCACGCTCGCGCCCTTGGCGTAGGTGATGCCGTCGAAGTTCACCTCGGCGGTCTGCACGTCGGGTGCGTCGGTGGCGATGGGGTGCGTCGAGGGCAGCTGATCCTGGCGGTAGGCCCACGTCTTCTCGGTGTTCGCGAATGTTGTCCAGGCCTGCGTCCAGCGGGTCGCACTCGTCTGGCACAGCGCCGCAGCGTAGGTGGCGAAGGACTCGTTGAGCCACAAGTCGTCCCACCAGCGCATCGTGACCAGGTCGCCGAACCACATGTGGGCCATCTCGTGCAGGATCACCTCGCCGCGGCGCGCATGGCGGGTGTCGGTGACCTTGCTGCGGAAGAGGTAGTTCTCGTGGAACGTGACGCAGGCGGCGTTCTCCATCGCGCCCGCGTTGAACTCCGGAACGAAGAGCTGGTCGTACTTGTCGAAGGCGTAGCGCGTGCCGAAGTTGGCGTGAAACCAGTCGAAGCCCTGCCCGGTGATCTTGATTAGCTCGTCGGCCTCCAGGTACTTGGCCAGCGTCTGGCGGCACCAGAGACCGAGGTCGATGCCGTCGTGCGTGGTGCGCACGACGTGGTACGGGCCGGCGACGAGCGCGGTGACGTACGGGCTGATGCGGGCAGTGGTGGCGAATCGGACTGTCTTGCCCCCCGCCCGCAACACCTCGACGCCCACCTCACGGCCGTTGGATGCGACCTGCCAATGCTCAGGCACCGTCGCGCTGATCGTGAACTCTGCCTTGAGGTCAGGTTGGTCGAAGCAGGCGTACACGCGTTTGGCGTCGGCGGTTTCGAACTGCGAATACAGGTAGGTCTCACCGTCGAGCGGGTCGACGAAGCGATGCAGGCCCTCGCCGGTGTTGGTGTAGAGCATGTCGGCGTCGACCACAAGCGTGTTGTCGCTCGCCAGGTCGCTCAGCGCGAGACCGCGCGTGCAGTCATAGCCTGAGACGTCGACGGAGACGCCGTTCAAGGTGACGGTGCGGAACTTGTCGGCGATCACGTCGACGAACGTGGCCGCGCCGGTACGGGTGGCTCGAAATCGGATGGTGGTTCTCGAGCGGAACGTTTTCCCGGACGGTTTGCCGGCGCCGTCGGTGAGATCGAGCGCGATGTCGTAGGACTCGATGTGCAGCAATTCGGCACGCGTCCGTGCGTCATCGCGGGTGAGGTTGGGGACTGCCACGAGCTCGTTCACTCCTTTGTGACGTTTCGTACTGTCGAGTCTGTCACGCCGCCTCTTCCTGATTTGCGGTTACTGTGGTCGGATGCGTACAGGTGACGAAGTTTCCGATTTCGAACTCCCCGACCAGGACGGTGCCCCGCAGCGGCTATCGAGCCTGCTGGCCGACGGTCCCGTGGTGCTGTTCTTCTACCCGGCGGCGATGACCTCCGGGTGTACGAAAGAGGCGTGCCACTTTCGCGATCTCGCATCGGAATACGCCGCCGCGGGCGTACAGCGAGTCGGCATCAGCCGCGACTCCGTGGCCAAGCAGAAGGAGTTCGCCGACCAGCACGCGTTCGACTATCCGTTGCTGTCGGACGAGGCCGGCCATGTCGCCGACATGTTCGGAGTGAAGCGGGGCAAGATCGGCCGACGGCTCGGCGCGCCGGTCAAGCGATCGACGTTCGCGATCGACAAGGACCAAAGGGTCGTGGCTGCGATCAACAGCGAGACGAACATGGACACCCACGCCGACGAGGCCCTCGCCGCACTGGCTAGCTGACCCCGGAATGCAGTAGCTCCTCGGCAGGTTGCACCCAAATGACTGTTTCCACCACATCTGACCGGTCCATCGTCGACTTCTGGTTCGACCCGTTGTGTCCCTTTGCTTGGGTCACGTCACGGTGGATCCTCGAGGTCGAGAAGCACCGCGATATCGACCTGAGCTTCCATGTCATGTCGCTGTCGGTCCTCAACCAGGGCCGCGACGGCCTGTCCGAGGCCTATCGGGAGAGGATGGACCGGGGCTGGGGACCGGTGCGCGTCTGCATCGCCGCCGAGCAGGCGCACGGCACCGACGTACTGCGCCCGCTCTACACCGCGCTGGGGCGCCGCAAGCACGACCAGGAGCGCGACTTCGACCGCGACGTGATCCTCGAGGCGCTGGAGGAGGCGGGTCTGCCGGGCTCGCTGGCCGAGGCAGCCGACTCCGACGAGTACGACGAGCAACTGCGCAAGTCGCACCACGCCGGCATGGACCCCGTCGGCTACGAGGTCGGCACCCCGGTCATCCATGTCGACGGGGTGGCCTTCTTCGGGCCGGTGCTCACCCGCATCCCGCGCGGGGAGGACGCCCTGCGGGTGTGGGACGGTTCGCATCTGCTGGCCGGGTACCCGTACTTCTTCGAACTCAAGCGAACGCGCACCGAGTCGCCACGCTTCGACTGAACTGCCCTCGGCTCGGCGCGCAACCCCGAGGATTCATCGGGATGTTCGCGCAACGGTGTTCTAGCCGGCGCGGCTGACTGAGCAACGCCGACGCCGTCGATCGTACCGGCCAGCCTGTCCAGGACCGCGGTCCCGGCAGTGGCCGACGCCGATCCGAACATATGTTCACTCTGCGATGCGGCAGACATTTGCAAGCACTTTCCCCTTATGCGGTAACCTATTTCTCCAAATGTTGATCTTCTGGCGCTGCGGCCGCCCGACACGACGTGCGCGCTCGTTGTCATGAAGGCGCTCTTTCACATCGTCAGTCGCTCGGAGTGGCGCGCAGCCGTCGCGCACGGGGAATACCGCCCCGAATCCTTGTCAACCGAGGGATTCATCCACTGCTCGTTCGTCGGTCAGGTGGCCGGTGTCGCTAACGCCCGGTACCGAGAGGTCGAGAATCTCTGCGTGGTCGAGTTCGAACCGGCGCGCCTCGCCGCGCGCGTCGTGGTCGAGGACTGCTACGGCAGCGGGACGGCATATCCGCACGTCTACGGCCCAATCCCCATTGCGGCTGCCGCCGCGGTCCACGATCTGACCCGCACCGCCAACGGTGACTATCTGTTCAACGTCCCCGGCGCAGCCGGTTGCGCATCGTCGGATCGGTGAGCCACCAGGGCACGTCGGACCGACTCGCCGCCTCGCCGCTTTCGTCCACACCCGAGCGGGCGATCCGCTCGGCCTCCAGCACGGCGTCCACGGCGGCGGCGTCGCGAGCGTCGGCGCGCAGCCAACGGCGGAAGACGATCAGCAGAAACGGCAGGTCGATCAGCTCCGACACGCACCACAGGATGGAGCCGGCGATCTGCTGGTCGTGCAGTGCGCTGGGTGCCCATGAATGCGCTGAGCGGTAGTCGAAATAGGACGTGACGAGTGAGGTGTGCATCCGCAGGGCGATGCCGGGGATGGCGTCCAGGACCAGTTCGAAGGAGCCGATCGCGAGCGTGAGTCCAACCGCCAACGAGCTGGGCTCGTCGTCCAACCCAATGAGCGGGAGCAGGATCAACCCGCCCACGGCGACGAGCACCAGTTGCAGCGCCCACCCGAATAACGGCGCTGCGACTGCCCACCCAGGAAGCGGTCCGAAGAACAGCAGCCCAGAGAGCAACGGCACCAGCGCCGGGCCTACGAGGGGGTTGCTCAACAACCGGCCGGCGCGGGATCGCAGCAATCGGTCCACCACTCCATCGCGCCCGGAGTGCGCGCGTGCCAACTGCAGCGGTTGACCGGACAGCAGCACGAACGGCACGAGAAGAAACAACGAGAGTGTCTGCGCTGTCCAGACCCAGTACAGCGACGAGGCGTAGGCCTGCGGGAACGCACAGGTCGTCCAGACCAGCAGCGCCAAACCGGCGCCGAACAGCACCGAGCGGCGAACCGGCCATCCGCCCCGGGTGGTGCCCGCCATGGCCAGTCGCCGGACCGACAGGATGTACCAACCGCCGGCAAGGACCACGGCCAAGATTGCGAGCGGTTGCACTGTCCACTGCGTCGCCAGACTGGTGAACCCCGGGGACGGCAGAGAGTGCCTCACCGCCCTAGTCTCCCAGCCCGCTGGGCAGCGGCGCCTGCCATGATGAGCCCATGCGCGTCTTCCTCGGCAGCGATCACGCCGGATTCGAGCTCAAGGCTCGACTGATCGAGCATCTGGCCGAGCACGGCCACGAGCCCGTCGATTGCGGCGCCGCGACGTTCGATCCGAACGACGACTACCCGCCACCGTGCATCGCCGCGGCCGCGCGCACCGTCGCGGTGCCAGGAAGTCTCGGGATCGTCATCGGCGGGTCGGGAAACGGGGAGCAGATCGCGGCGAACAAGGTGCCGGGCGTTCGCGCCGCGCTCGTGTGGAACGACGAGACCGCGCAGTTGGCCCGGGCGCACAACGACGCGAACATCATCAGCATCGGTGCTCGCAACCACCCAGAAGCCGACGCGCTGCGCTTCGTCGACATCTTTGTTGCGACGCCGTTCTCCCAGGACGGGAGACACATCCGGCGGATCGCGATGGTGGGCGAGTACGAGACCACCGGCGCAATCACCGGCTACTCGGTGCTTTGACGCCGCCCCGCTCAGGGCGCCTTCCAGTTGCGGCGCGCGATTACGACAGCACGCTCGGCCTCCGCGAGATCCAGCTCTGTCGGCCGGTTGACATCGCGTCCGCGCAACGCACCGCTGACGCCGAGTTGCGACCTGCCGCCGCCAACCAGATCGTGCAAGCCACGTTCGCCAGGGTCCCTTGCTCGCCGGGGACGCCGGCGTTTCCCG
>JBHEMN010000016.1:0-4131 GCA_046262575.1 Jatrophihabitantaceae bacterium | reverse complement strand
CGGCGTGCCGCTCGAGCAGTCGGTGCTCCTGGAAGCGTCATAGTTGGGGGCGAGGTCGGGGTGCGTGAAGTCCAGTCCGGTGTCGATGTCACCGACGACGACGGCCCGGCTGCCGCCGGTGATCGCGTGCGCCTCGGGCGTGTGAATCTGCCTCATGTCCCACTGCAGACCCGACAGGGTGTCGCTGTCGGTGGCCGGGGCGCTGCCCGGCAGCGGGCCCTCGTCGGTTTGCGAGGGGGACAGGCCAACGCCGTAGGCGCCGGTGGCGGCCGCGCCCTGGATGCCGCTGGCCGACCGGATCGAGCCGGCGAATCCAGCGCTAGCGCTGCGGGCTACCACGACGCCGATCTGGGAGTAGTTCGCGACCACCGTCCCACCGAGCCGTTGCACGGCCTGCGCGGCGGCCGAGGATGCTCCGGCCTGGTACAGCACGACGTAGGTCTGTTGCGCGCCGGATGCGGCCGCGCCGCCTGCCGTCGCTGCCAAGGTGACGAAACTCGTGGCGGCCAGGGCGCCGGACAGCGCCAACCGGATCCCACAGCGTGAAGACGACATGCGCGTTCCCCCGATGTTGAGCTCGTTGCCCCGTTGGCAACGGTCTGGTCCTACCTCGCGGCCCGGCGTCTGTCAATGGCACGGCAAGGAGGCGGCCGGCCACAGCCCGTCGGCGCAGCCCAGGCCGGCCGTGAAGAGGGGTGCAGTTCGCCGAGCAGTGTCGCGCTAGTCGCGTTTGCGCCGTACGCCCAGCATGATGTCGTCCCAGGACGGGATGCGCGGCCGGGCACCGCGCTCCTCGTCGCTCGCGCCCTCGCGACCCGCGACGCCGAGGTTGGTGACCCTCGGCAAGCGGCTGGTTGGGGCGTCGGCGGGAGCGGATACGTCCGCGCCGCCCGATCCCGCGTCGGCCGCGTCGGCCAGCCGCAGTGGCAGGAGTTCGGGGGGATAGTCCGGGTCGGAGTCTGATCCGGCTGCAGCGGTGCGGTGCGCTCCGGCTGGTTGCGGGGCTAAGTCCAGGGCGTCCTGGTCGAAGACTTCCTCGACCCGGACAGTTCGCGCGGGGGCAGCGCCGTGCGGGTCGGACATCGGCGGGAACGCGACGACCCCCCGCGCCAGGCGCGGCGCCATGACCAGGCTGGGCCGAGCCGGGTCCTCGGCGGCGCTCATTGGGTGGATCGGCCGGTCGCTGAGCAGATCTGCCGCGGTGTCGTCCAGCGGCGTGACGATGCGGGCGGCAAGGTGGAACACCCATTCGGCGACGCGGTCGGCGTCACCGCCCAGCCAGGACGCGGTGACGATCCACTGCCCGTCCTCGCGGCGGTAGGCATCCCAGCTGACGGTGCTCGGATCGATGCCGTGCGCAGTGAATCGGCCCTCGACGGCCTCGCCGAACACGACGGTCTGGCCCTCGTCGGTGCTGCGGCGGGCCTTGGCGCGCCGGGCCTCGTCGGCAATGCGGGTGCGTTCGCCGACTACCGGTCCGGCAAAGAGCAGGACACGCTCGAGCGCCATGGAGTACTTCTCGGCGAGGGCTTGGGGCGACGCTCCGGCCCGCACCCGCATCTGGATCTCGCGTGGACTGATCGCGCTGTCGGGCTGCGCTCCGGCCGGGTGCGGGGCGGGCAGGTCCCTGCGCAGCGCGTCTCGCAGCCCGACGTCCGCGCTGAGGGCGAATCGCTCTGCGCCGTCAGCCGTCTCGACGATAACGTGGTGTCCGTCGTCGCCCAGGCCGACGAATCGAAGCGCTCGCATGCCCCGACGATAGGCGTGCACCGGCCGGATCGCGGTAGCACACGCCGAGTGTTTGGCTGACCGGCTCGGCGCGGGCCCGCAGGTGGGAGCCGGGCAGCCAAGTATCGGCAGTCAGCGGCTCACCGGCGGGCCAGGACATAGTCGATGCAGGCGGTGAGTGCCTCGACGTCGTCGGGGTCCACGGCGGGATACATGCCGATGCGCAACTGGTTTCGCCCGAGCGCGCGGTAGGGCTCGGTGTCGACAATCCCGTTGGCGCGCAGCGTGGCGGCCAGCGCCGCAGCGTCCACGCCGGCAGCGAAGTCGATCGTGCCGACAACCGGACTGCGCAGCGCGGGGTCGGCGACGAACGGACTCGCGTACGCCGCCGCTTCGGCCCAGGCGTAGAGCCGGGCGGAGGAGTCGGCGGTGCGCTTTACCGCCCAGTCCAGTCCGCCGCAGGTGAGCAGCCACTCGATCTGGTGGGCGAGCAGCCACAGAGTGCCCAGCGCGGGCGTGTTGTAGGTCTGGTCCTTGCGGGAGTTGTCGATCGCGAGCGTGAGGTCGAGCGACGGCGGCACCCACCGTTCGTCGTGCAGTGCGCCGGCGCGCTCGAGCGCGGCCGGGGAGAAGGCGGCCAGCCACAGACCCCCTTCGCTGGCCAGGCCCTTCTGTGGTGCGAAGTAGTACGCGTCGGTCTCGGCGAGGTTGACGGGCATCCCGCCGGCCCCCGACGTCGCATCTACGAGCATCAGCGCGCCGTCGTCGGTTCCCGCAACGCGGCGGACCGGCAGGGCGACGCCGGTAGAGGTCTCGTTCTGTGGCCACGCGTAGGCATCGACCCCGGGTTCGGCCCGCGCGAGCGGTGCGCTGCCGTACTCGGCGCGCAGCACGGACGGTTCGCCGAGGAACGGGGCGCCGGCCGTGACCTTCGCGAACTTCGAGGAGAACTCTCCGCACACCAGATGCTGCGCCCGCTCGCGGATGAGGCCGAACGCGGCGGCGTCCCAGAACGCGGTCGACCCGCCGTTGCCGAGGACGATCTCATAGCCGTTGGGCAGCGTCAGCAACTCGCCCAGTCCCGCGCGGATGCGGCTGACAAGTGAGCGGACCGGCGCTTGGCGGTGACTGGTGCCAAGGACGGTCGCGCCCGTGTCGCCGAGCGCCCGCAGCGCTGCGGCTGGCACCTTGGACGGCCCGGAGCCGAACCGGCCGTCGGCGGGCCTGATGCCCTCGGGAATGATGATGTCGGCTGTCACCGTCGGATTCTCCCATTCGCGCGACCATGGTCCTGCCACGACCGTGATGGCCGCCAGGACCCGGCCCGCTCGCTCTTCGGCGGCTAGTCGCCCAGCACCCGCGCCAGATGGTCATTGCCGAACACGCGCTGCGGATCGAGCCTGTCGCGCACCGCGACGAAGTCGTCGAACCTGGGGTAGGCGATGCGCAGCGAGGAGGCATCGCGGTAGTGCAGCTTGCCCCAGTGCGGACGGCCGCCGACCCCCGTCGCGATCTGCTCGACCGCCCGGAAGTAGCGCTCGTGCTCCCGCAGGGCGTACTGGTGCACGGCGACGTAGCCGCTCTCCCGGCCGTTGGCAGTCGAGAGCCAGATGTCGTCGGCGGCGGCGAAACGCACCTCGACCGGGAAGGCGACCTGCTCACCGCTGCGCGCGAGGTAGGCCTGGATTTCGCGGAGCACGTGCGGGACGGCGGTGCGCGGTACCGCGTACTCCATCTCGCGGAACCTGACCCGCCGCGGGGATGCGAACACGCGGTCTGAACGATCGATGTAGTCGCGCGCGCCCAGTGCGCGGGTCGCGAGGGTGTTCACGTGCGCAATGAGCGCAGGGCGTCGGGTGCTCAGCCGGTTGACTGCGTCGAAAACCGTGTTGGCCAGGAACTCGTCGTCCACCCAACGCCGCACCCTGCCCAGCGGGCGAAGCTCGGTGCCGGGCAAAACGCGATTGTTGCGCTTGGTCAGGGCGCGGCGAGTGTGCGGAAACCAGAAGAACTCGTAATGGTCGTTGCCAGCGACGTTCGTGTCCAGGTCGGCCAGCACGTCGTCGAGCTCGGCCGGCGCCTCTGCCGCGGCAAGCGCGAACGCCGGTTCGCACTTCAGCGTGACAGTGGCGATCACCCCGAGCGCGCCGAGCCCCACCCGGGCGGCTGCGAAGACGTCAGCGTTCTCGCCCGCCTCGCACTGCAGCAGGCTGCCGTCGGCGAGGACGAGCTGCAGGGCGTGCACCTGGGTGGCCAGCCCCCCGAACCTGGCGCCGGTGCCGTGCGTGCCGGTCGAGATCGCGCCCGAGATCGTCTGGACGTCGATGTCGCCCAGGTTGCTCATGGCCAGGCCCAGGTGCCACAGCGCCTCGTTGAGGTCGTGCAGCCGGGTGCCGGCCAGGA
>JBHEMN010000015.1:0-6062 GCA_046262575.1 Jatrophihabitantaceae bacterium | reverse complement strand
GCGTAGGACCGGCCCGCCCACGCGAGCATCGGCAGGTCGTTGGGCATGTCGCCGAAGGCAACCGCCCCAATCGCATCGATCCCCCGGTCGGCGGCGAGCGCCGCGAGTCCGGTCGCCTTGGTTACGCCGGTCGCGCTGATCTCCAGCAAACCGTCGAGGCTGGAGTGGGTCAGGGTCGCGCGCTCGCCGACGGTCTTGGTCGCAACGTCGAGCAGGTCATCGGCATTGAGGTGCGGGTGGCGCACGAGCAACTTCGCGGCCGGGCGCCGGAGGAGGGCCGCGGGCTCGACGACCGTGACACTGGGATTGTCGCCGTCCCAGCGCGGCTGGTAGCCGCTGTCGTGAAAGAAGCTGTCGCCGTACTCCACTGCGAAGGCCGCGTCGGGCAACTCAGCCCGCACCGCGTCAACGACGGTTCGAAGTGCCTCGACGTCGAGCAGATCCTCGCGGACGATCTGCTCGGTGTGCAGGTCATAAACCAGGGCGCCGTTGGCGCAGACCGCGAGCCCTCGGTGGCCAAGGGCGTCGGCGATGTCTGGCAGCCAACGTGGCGGGCGCCCGGTCACGATCACAAACGGCACGCCGGCTTGCTCGGCGCGGCCGATCGCGGCTACCGCACGAAAAGAAATCTTGTGGTCGGAGCGCACCAAGGTGCCATCGAGATCGCACGCGACGAGCTTGGGGCGAGTGAGCATCGAGCGAAGCGAGGCGCGGAGCGAGTTGGCAGCCAGGGCTCTCACTTCACCTCGAGGACGTCGCGACCGAGGTAGGGCTGCAGCGCCTTGGGCACGCGTACGGACCCGTCCGGCAGCTGATGATTCTCCAAGATCGCCACGATCGAGCGGGTCGAGGCCATCAGCGTGCCGTTGAGCGTGGCGACATGCCGCGGCTTGGCATCGATATCGCGATGGCGGATGTTGAGCCGGCGGGCCTGGTAGTCGGTGCAGTTCGACGTACTGGTCAGCTCCAGCCAACGCTGCTGGCTGGGCAGCCACGCCTCGCAGTCGTACTTGCGCGCCGCGCTCGACCCGAGGTCGCCGGCAGCCACGTCGATGACGCGATAGGGCAATTCCAGCTTGCCGAGGTACTCCTCCTCCCAGGCCAGCAGCCGCTCATGCTCGGCGTAGGAATCCTCGACGGTGGTGTAGGAGAACATCTCCACCTTGTCGAACTGGTGCACCCGAATGATCCCGCGGGTGTCCTTGCCGTATGAACCAGCCTCGCGTCGGAAGCACGAGGAGAAGCCGGCGTAGCGCAGGGGCTCGTCGCCGAGGTCGAGGATCTCGTTCATGTGCCGGGCGGCGAGGGCGACCTCGGAGGTGCCGACGAGATAAAGGTCGTCACTCTCTATCCGGTAGACCTCGGGGGCGTGCGAGCCGAGGAAGCCGGTGCCCTCCATCGCCTCCGGCCGCACCAGCGCCGGCACGATCGTCGGAATGAAGCCGGCGGCGACCGCCTGGGCCATGGCTAGGTTGACCAGCGCGAACTCCAGCAACGCGCCAACACCGGTGAGGTAGTAGAAGCGGGCGCCGGAGACCTTGGCGCCTCGCTCGGTGTCGATCGCTTCCAGACGTTGACCGATCTCGAGGTGGTCGATCGGGTCGTCGATCCTCGGTTTGTCGCCAACCTCGCGAATGACCGCAAAGTCGTCCTCGCCGCCGGCGGGCACGCCGTCGACGATGACATTGGAGATTGCCAGGTGCGACTCGCGCAGTGACTCCTCAGCCGCGGACTGCTGGGCCTCGGCTGCCTTGACGGTGACCGCCATCTCCCGAGCCTTGCTGACGGCGGTGGCCCGGTCGTGCGGATCCGCCTGCTTGACCGCGTTGGAAGCAGCCTTCTGTTCGGCGCGCAGGTTGTCGGCCTCCGTGACTGCGCTGCGGCGCAACTGGTCGGCGGCCAGCAGGGAAACGACCAGGCCCGGATCCTCCCCACGGGCGCGCTGGGAGGCGCGCACCCGGTCCGGATCGCGACGTAGAAGTTGAAGGTCGATCACGCTCTTGAGGTTAGTCGAGCGCCCCACCTGGTTGATCCAAGTGACATTGCTGCTGCTTCAACAACAGCAACACCCCTACGATCATGATCCAGCCGCCCGGGTGGAGAAGGAGTAGCCGCCGTAGAGCTCGAGCACGCCCAGATCGACGTCAGCTGGGTCGCGGATGCCCTTCTCGCGCATCGCCTCGAATATCTCGTCGACCGGCAACCGCTCGAGGTCGGCAACATCGGTGAGCATCTTGCCCTCGCGGATGATGACGGTGGGATGGCCATCGATGAGGCGCCTCGCCCGCTTGAACTTCCACGTCACCCACGACAGGGCGATGCTCGCGGCGGCAAAAGTGGCCACCGCAAGGAAGGCACCGGTCATGGAGTAGTCCTCCTGAGTGACGCCCTGCTGAACCAGGTCGCCCATGGTGATAAGCAGGACGAGCTCAAAGGCGGTCATCTGGCCCAATTGGCGCTTTCCGACGACCCGGGTGATCAGGAACAACACCGTGAAGACGACCAGAGCGCGCACGACGATCTGCATCAGGGCACGACCAGCAGTGAGTGCCGGATCTCAGCCAGGACCCGACCATGGTCGTCGACTACGCGCACGCGGTAGTGCTGGAAGGACCCGACCTGATTGGGCCCCGTGCGCACATCGAAGGTCCATTGGAACGCATCGCCAGGTGGGGGATCGAACTCGTAGCGGACCCATTCCGGGTCGGCCGTCTCCTTCGACGGGATGGGGTAGAAGTTCTGGAAGTCGAACCGGTCGAACAGCCGGCGCTGCACCTCGATATGGATGGGCCCGCCGAATCCGTCATGGCTTCGCACGAGAACGCGGTAGGGAGTCGCCAGGCCGGCGCGGCTCACGGCCGCGTGCTGCACAGTGAGATCGACCTCTCCCCCGAAGTCGCTGTCGGTCGCTGTGCGTACACCCAACTGCCCGGTCACTCCCGCGAGCAGGAACACCCAGAGCAGAAGCGTCCCGGCCCGCCGCAGATTCAGGCCGTTGCGCGCGCGTTGCACCGGCCGCACCGCCGGCATCGACGCGACATCACCCGCCATGACCGCAGACAACACCCCGATGCGCGTGATCATGAAAGTTTGCGGGGCGACACGCCGGTGGAGCCGGCATGGCACCCTTGCGCGGTGGTCGACGTCGCCCGCGAGCGCTTCGAAGAGTTGGTCCGCGACGCCCTCGACGAGGTGCCCGTCGAGTTGACGGCTCTGATGAGTAACGTCGTCGTCCTGGTCGAAGACGAGCCGCCGGGGAGCGACCCGGGCCTGCTTGGCCTGTACGAAGGAATCGCGCTGACCGAGCGCGATTCGTGGTATTCCGGGGTACTTCCCGATGGCATCACGCTGTTTCGAATACCGCTCTGCCGTGCTTGCGACACTGAGCAACAGGTCATCGACGAGGTCGCGGTGACCATCGTTCACGAGATTGCGCACCACTTCGGCATCGAAGAGGAGCGCCTGCACGAGCTCGGCTGGGGGTGATAGGGCTTGGACGCGGACGTGATCGTCGTGGGCGCGGGGCTGGCCGGGTTGGCGGCAACCGCAGAGTTGGCCGGCGCCGGCAAGCGCGTGATCCTGCTCGATCAGGAGTCCGAGGCAAACGTGGGCGGGCAGGCCGTCTGGTCCTTCGGCGGGATGTTCTTCGTCGACTCGCCGGCGCAGCGGCGGATGGGTATCCGAGACTCCGCCGACTTGGCCTGGCAGGACTGGCTGGGCAGCGCCGGCTTCGACCGGGCCGAGGACTACTGGCCGCGGAAGTGGGCCGAGGCTTACGTCGCTTTCGCCGCCGGCGAGAAGTGGGCGTGGTTGCACTCACTGGGCCTGCGCTACTTCCCGATCGTCGGCTGGGCCGAGCGTGGCGGGTACCTCGCCACCGGGCACGGCAACTCCGTGCCGCGATTCCATGTCACTTGGGGCACCGGGCCGGGCGTGGTGGCGCCGTTCGAGGCGGCAGTGCGGCGGGGCGCTGAGCAGGGCCTGGTTGACCTGCGATTCCGGCACCGGGTCGACGGGCTGACGCTGACGGGCGGCGGCGTCGACGGTGTGCGCGGGACGCTGCTCGAGCGCAGCCACAGCTCGCGCGGGCTGCCTAGCTCTCGGGTCTCTGCGGGCGAATTCGAGCTCACCGCCCAGGCAGTGCTCGTCACCTCCGGCGGGCTCGGCGGCAATCATGATCTGGTGCGCCGCAACTGGCCGGCGCGGCTGGGCTCACCGCCGCGGCACCTGCTCAGCGGCGTCCCGGAACATGTCGACGGACGCATGTTGGGCATCACGGAGGCCGCCGGCGGCCGGCTGATCAACTCCGACCGGATGTGGCACTACACCGAAGGCATCACGAACTGGGACCCGATTTGGCCGCGGCACGGTGTGCGGATCCTGCCCGGCCCCTCGTCGCTGTGGTTTGACGCGCTGGGCCGGCGGTTGCCGGCGCCGCTCTTTCCCGGCTTCGACACGCTCGGCACGCTCGAACACATCATGACGACGGGGCACGAGCACACGTGGTTCCTGCTGAACCAGAAGATCATCGAGCGTGAGTTCGCGCTCTCGGGATCGGAGCAGAATCCTGACCTGACCGGCAAGAGCGTGCGTCAGGTGCTGGCGCGGGTGCTGCAAGGCGCGCCGGCGCCGGTTGAGGCATTCAAGCGCAACAGCAAGGAGTTCGTCGTCGCAGCCGGTCTCCCCGACCTGGTCGCCGGCATGAACCGACTGACCGCCGCCCCCCTTCTCGACGTCACCGCGCTCAGCAAGGAGATCGAGGCCCGCGACCGGCAGGTCGCCAACCCGTACGGCAAGGACCTGCAGCTCACTGCCATCCGAGGCGCGCGGGCCTATCGGGGCGACCGGTTGCTCCGCGTCACCGCGCCGCACCGCCTGCTCGACCCCGCGGCGGGTCCGCTGATCGCGGTCAAGCTGCACATCCTCACGCGGAAGTCCCTCGGCGGTCTGGAGACCGACCTCGGCGGTCGGGTGCTGCGGGCCGACGGGAGCGCACTGGCGGGCGTCTACGCTGCCGGCGAGGTGGCCGGCTTCGGTGGCGGAGGCATGCACGGCTATCGGTCGCTGGAAGGGACATTTCTCGGCGGCTGCATCTTCTCGGGGCGGGCCGCTGGCCGGGCCGCCGCGTCCGACACCCGTTAGGCGGTGGCCCTCCCGAGATCCAGGGAAACGCGCCTACCGGTTTTGGTACGCGCGTTTCCCTGGATCACGGGAGCGGGGAGCCGGGGTCGCCCCGGCGGATCGCCGCGAGCCAGGCAGCCGCGTCGGCGAAGTCTTGATCGGTGGTGCCGGCCCGTTGCGGTGTCGCGTCGTCGTCCGCTCGTGGATAGGACCCCAGGAAACGCACGTCGGCGCAGATCCGTCTCAGCGCTGCCAATGCTTCTCCGACTCGCGCGTCGGCGATGTGTCCCGCGCAGTCGATGGAAAAGCAGTAGCGGCCGAGCTTTCCCTTTGTCGGCCGCGACTCGATCCGGGTGAGGTCGATTCCGCGAACCGCCAACTCGGTCAGCACCTCGACCAGCGCACCGGTGTGGTTGTCAGCAATGAAAGCTACAAAGGTTGTCCGGTCCCGTGCGGTCCGCTCCGGTGGGGTGCCGGTCCGCGCCACGAGAACAAACCGCGTGACTGCGCCGTCATTGTCATGCGCATCATCGACCAGCATGTCAAGCTGGTGGCGCTCGGCTGCGAGCGGCGAGGCAAGCGCGGCGTCGTACTCCCCCCGAGCAACCGCCGCAGCAGCCTCCGAAGTGGACAGGGCGTTATGGACGGTGGCGGTGGGGAGGTTATTGCGCAGCCAGCCTCGGCACTGCGCCTCACCGTGGGGGTGCGTGGCAACGGTACGCACTGCGTCGATGCTCATGCCGGCCCGGGCTAGCAGTGCGAAGCTGACGGGCAGCAGCACCTCACGCACGATCACCAGCGGGTCGCCGGTGGCCAGCTCGTCCAGAGTGACCGAAACGGCACCTTCAACAGAGTTTTCCAGCGGTACGAGAGCCGCATCAGCGTCGCCACAGCGCACCGCGTCCAGCGCCGCCGGCACCGACGCCGAGGGAGTCAGGACC
>JBHEMN010000014.1:0-13125 GCA_046262575.1 Jatrophihabitantaceae bacterium | reverse complement strand
GGGTCGTCGCCGAGCACAACGGCCGCCTCGAGACACTTCGCCCCCGACGACACCGCCATCGCGACCGCGACCTGAAGGGCCGACAGGGTCAGCGACGGCAAGCCCACACCTGTCGCGACGTAGGTTCGACCGTCGCTGTCGCGGACGGCCGCACCTTGCGCGGTGCCGCTGCGAGCCCGCGCGGAGCGCGCCAGAGTCGCCAGCTTCGCGTCCTCGGGGTTCGCCGCTGCGATCATGCGCTTTCCGTCTCCTCGGCTCGGGACGCTCGTCCGGCGCCGTCGCGGTCCAGGCCGGGCAGCCTGCGTACGAGCACGGTGTCGATCCGGTTGCGACGTCCGCCCGCACTCTCGGCGACGAGCTCGAGACCGTATGCGGAGGTCCGAGCGCCGGGAATCGGGACCCGGCCCAACGACTCGGCCAGCAGGCCGCCTACCGTCTCGACATCGTCGCGATCGGGCATCGCCACCCCGAAGAGGTCGGACAGCTCCTCGACCGCGAGGCGCGCGGTCACCCGTACCGTGTCGGCGTCGATCCGCTCGACCGGCGGGCGCTCGTCGTCGTACTCGTCGGTGATCTCCCCGACGATCTCCTCCAGGATGTCCTCGATGGTGACCAGGCCGGCCGTCCCGCCGTACTCGTCGATGACGATGGCGATATGGGTGCGGTGGGCTTGCATCTCGCGCAGCAACTCGTCGACGGGTTTGGACTCGGGCACGCAGGTGGCTGCTCGCATGACCTCTTCGACGCGGGTGGCGCGCGCGCGCTCGACATCCTGCCCACGTCGCGCGAGATCCTTGAGGTAGACGATGCCGACGACGTCGTCGGCGTTCTCACCGACTACGGGTATTCGCGAGAATCCACTGCGCAACGCAAGTGCCAGCGCCTGCGGCACACTCTTGGTGCGCTCGATCCACACCACCTCGGTACGCGGCACCATCACTTCGCGCGCGATGGTGTCGCCGAGTTCGAAGACGGACTGGATCATCTCCCGTTCGCCGTGCTCGACCACACCGCGCTCCTCGGCCATGTCGACCAGCTCGCGCAGCTCGACCTCCGACGAGAACGGACCGTCCCGGAAGCCGGGCCCCGGCGTGATCGCGTTGCCCAGCAGGGTCAGCAGCGAGGCGAGCGGGCCGAACACCCGGCCCAGCAACCGCACGGCCCCCGCACCGGCCAGGGCGACCTGGTTCGGATGCTGCCGGCCGAGCGTGCGCGGACCGACACCGATCACGGCGTAGCCGACGACCACCATCAACCCCACGGTGCACGCCGGCACCCACCAGCGCGTTCCGAACTGCGAACGGGCCACGATGAAGGCGAGCACGGTGGCGGTGAGCTCGCACACCATGCGCAGCATCAGCAGCAGATTGGTGTAGCGCGCCCGGTCGGCGACGATGACGCTCAGCGCCCGTGCACCTGGGCGGTCCTCACGCAAGAACTCCTCGACGCGGGCGACCGAGACCCGGCCGAGTGCCGCATCGACGCAGGCCAGCAGTCCGCCGAGCGGCACCAGGCAGATCGCGACGATCAGCGCGACGGCGTCGGAGCCCGTCACTTCTGCCACCTCCGCGGCCCAGGATGGTCGGGCTCAGCCACGGTGGCCACCGGCCGCGTCGCGGACCTGTGCGCCCGTGCCAGGCAGCGGCGCGCGGATCGGCCCGCGCCCGCTCGCCTTCTCCCAATCGGCGAGCAGACGCGCCTGCAGTTCGAACATGGCCCGCTCCTCGTCCGCGTCGCCGTGGTCGAAGCCGAGCAGATGCAGGATGCCGTGCGTGCACAGCAGGTGCAGCTCGGCCTCCGTCGAGTGCCCCGCCGACGCGGCCTGGTCGGCGGCGACAACAGGACACAGCACGACGTCGCCCAGCATGGCCTCGCCCGATTTCTCGTCGGTGCCGGGCCGCGCGGACGGGTCGAGGCGATCCAGCGGGCCGTCGACGCCGTCCATCGGGAAGGCCATCACATCGGTGGGGCCAGGCAGCTCCATCCAATGCATGTGCAGCGCGGCCATGGCCTCGGCGTCGAGCAGCACCACCGACAGCTCGGCGAGAGAGTTGACGTGCATCGCATCGAGTACGAAACGTCCTAGCCTGGCCAGGACCACCTCGTCGACCGGCGCACCCGACTCGTTGTTGACCTCGACGCTCATCGCCTGGGCGTGCCGTGGTGCGGGCGCTGCTGCGATGCGACGTGCACCTGGGACGCCTCTTGCGCGTCCCAGCGCTCGTAGGCATCGACGATCTCGCCCACCAGCCGATGGCGGACCACGTCGGTGCTGGTGAGGTTCGCGAAGTGCACGTCGTCCAGATCGCCCAGGATCTCACGGACCACCTTCAGCCCGCTGCGCGTCGCGCCCGGCAAGTCGATCTGGGTGACGTCGCCGGTTACCACCATTCTGGATCCGAATCCCAGCCGGGTGAGGAACATCTTCATTTGCTCGGCCGTGGTGTTCTGCGCCTCGTCGAGGATGATGAACGCGTCATTGAGGGTGCGCCCGCGCATGTAGGCCAGCGGCGCCACTTCGATGGTGCCGGCCTGGGTGAGTCGAGGTATCGACTCCGGGTCGAGCATGTCGTGCAGCGCGTCGAGCAGCGGACGCAGATACGGATCGATCTTGTCGTAGAGCGTGCCGGGCAGGAAACCCAACCGCTCCCCCGCCTCGACTGCGGGCCGGGTCAGGATGATGCGGGTGACCTGTTTGGCCTGCAACGCCTGAACCGCCTTTGCCACGGCGAGGTAGGTCTTGCCCGTGCCGGCCGGTCCGATGCTGAAGACCACGGTGTGTTTGTCGATCGCGTCGACATAGCGCTTCTGATTCAGCGTCTTGGGCCGGATGTTCTTGCCGCGCCGGGACAAGATGTTGAGGCTGAGGACCTCGGCCGGACGCTCGCCGGAGGCGGCGGTGAGGATGCCCAGGGCTCGGCTGACTGAATCGGGCGTGAGGTTCTGCCCGGCCTTCACCAGTTCGAGGAGTTCTTCGAAGAGACGGACGGCCACGGCATTGTCGGCCGGCGCGCCGGTGATGGTGATCTCGTTCCCGCGGACGTGGATGTCGCTGTCGAGGCTTGCTTCGATCACACGGAGCAGTTCATCGCGCGAGCCGAGCAGCGAGACCATGGCCTGCTCGCCGGGCACGACCATGATGGTGGCGACGCGATCCGGGCTGGGGGTGGGATCGGACAAGTTGGGCTCTCTGGCCGGAAACGTGGACGTCCCCACTGTACCGGCGACCGGCCCGATTTCTCGATCCTCAGCCGGGCGGCCAGCTCATCGACCGACCGCCCAGCACGTGGGCGTGTACGTGGAACACCGTCTGGTGCGCCTGGGCACCGGTGTTCAGCACGGTGCGGAAGCTGGGCACCCCGGCAGCCTCGGCGGCGGCGCTGACGCCACGCAGCAGTGCCGCGCTAGCGCGGGCGTCGGCGCTCAACTCGACGACGTCGGCGAAGTGTTGCTTCGGAATCACCAGCAAGTGCGTCGGCGCCTGCGGGTTCAGGTCGGCGAATGCGACGGTGTCAGCGTCCTCATAGACCCGGGTCGCCGCGACATCGCCGGCCACGATCGCACAGAACAGGCAGTCATCGGCCATGGCGCGAGACTACTGGTGCGAGCCGCCGGGGACGCCCTCAGGATGCGCGCGGACCAGCTGCGCGGCCCCCCCGCTAGGCAGCGCTAGGACCAGCGGCCCAGGCGCAGCGACAGGGCGGCCAGCGCGGCCACACCCGCCGTCGAAGTACGCAGTACCGGCTCACCCAGCCGGACGGCGCGCCCGCCCGCCGCCGCGAAGCCGGCGAGCTCGTCGTCGCTGATCCCGCCCTCCGGCCCGACGACCAGCAGCACCGTGCCGGCTGCCGGTAACGCGGCGCCGGCCAAGGGCTCGACTGCATTCTCGTGCAGCACCAAGCCGGTTACTCCCCGCAGTCGGTCGGTGATCTGGGCCGTCGTTGCCAATGCGCCGACCACGGGGACGCGTGCCCGGCGGCTCTGCTTCGCGGCCTCGCGCGCGGTGCTGCGCCACCTGTCGAGGGCCTTGGCCCCGCGGACCTCACGCCAGTGGGTAACCGACCGTGCCGCTGCCCACGGCACGACTTCGTCGACGCCCAGCTCGGTCAGCATCTCCACTGCCAGCTCCCCGCGGTCGCCCTTGGGCAGCGCCTGCACTACGACCAAGCGCGGATCCGCTGCGGGTTCGGTGCTGCGCTTGAGCACGCTCACGCGCAGCCCGTCGGCGAGTACTTTGGCGACCCGGCAGTCGAGCACCGTGCCGCGGCCGTCCGCGACACGTAGCGCCTCGCCCGCGCGCAGCCGCTGGACCCGCGCGGCGTGCCGTCCCTCAGGGCCGGCGAGGACGAACGAGTCATCGGCCGGCAACGGATCCAGCAGGAACAGCGGCGGTGTCATCGAGATCGCTGCGCTCAACGACCGAACGCGTCGCGCACCTTGTCGAACAGGCTGCCGCCCTTCGTCCCGACGCTGACCTCCTCGTTCCGCAGGGCCGCGAACTCGCGCAGCAGCCGCGCCTGGGCGTCGTCCAGTTTCGTCGGCGTGCGGACCTCGACGTGCACATGCAGGTCGCCGCGCGCGGAGCTGCGGAGCCGGGGCACCCCCTTGCCGCGCAGGGTCAAGACGGCGCCGCCCTGCGTTCCGGCGCGGATGTCGAGCTTCTCCTCGCCGTCGAGGGTCGTGAGGACCAGATCGGTGCCGAGGGCGGCCGAGGTCACTGGAAGCGTGATGGTGCAGTGCAGATCAGCGCCGTCGCGAGTGAAGGTGTCGTGCGGCTGCTCGGAGATCTCGACATACAGGTCGCCGGCGGCGCCGCCGCCGGGGCCCACCTCGCCCTGCCCGGAGAGCCGGATGCGCATGCCGTCCTCGATGCCCGCGGGAACGTCGACGTTGATCGTTCGGCGCGCCCGCACGCGCCCCTCGGTGCCGCACGTCGGGCAGGGCGACACGATCTGCTCACCGGTCCCGGCGCAGGCCGGGCAGGCCCGGGAAGTCATGACCTGGCCGAGAAACGATCGCTGCACAGACTGAATCTCGCCGCGACCGCCGCACGTCTGGCAGGTGCGCGGAGCGGTGCCGCGCGCGCAACCGCTGCCGCCGCACTGGGTGCATACCACCGCAGTCTCGACGGTGAGCTCGCGCCGCACCCCGAACGCGGCCTCGTCGAGCGTCAGCGACATCTGCAGCAGAGCGTCGCCGCCGGGCCGCACCCGACTGCGCCGGCCACGACCACCGCCGGCCGCGCCGCCCCCGCCGAAAAACGCCTCGAACACGTCACCGAAGCCACCCCCGAAACCGGAGAACGGGTTGCCGGCCGTGCCGGCACTCTGCGCGAGTGGGTCGCCGCCCAGGTCGACAATGCGACGCCGGTCCGGGTCCGAGAGCACCTCGTAGGCCGTCGTCACCGCCTTGAATCGGTCCTGCTCAGCCGGATCTGCGTTGACGTCCGGGTGCAGCTCTCGTGCGAGCTTGCGGTAGGCGCGCTTGATCTCCTCCGGTGTCGCGTCCCTGCGCACGCCGAGCATGCCGTAATAGTCGCGTGGAGCCTGCGCCACGTACCGGTCCCGTCCTCGAAATCCGACTGGCACTCAATGGTGACGAGTGCCAGGCAAGTGTACGGGCGCCGCCGCCGCAGGCGTCGTCACCGCTCGGCGAGCAGGTCGCCGACATACCCTGCCACCGCAGCCACGCGGGCCATCGTGTGCGCGTAGTCCATCCGCCGCGGACCGAGCACGCCCACCGCTCCGAGTGCGGCACCGCGCGCGCCGTAGCCACTCGTCACGACCGAAGTGCCCGACAGGCCCTCATGGTGATTCTCGTTGCCGATGCGCACCACGATCTGGCTGGTGGCCCCGGATCGGTCGAGCAGGCGCAACAGCACCACCTGCTCCTCGAGGGCTTCGAGGACGGGTCGGATCGCGGGGAAGTCGAGCGCGTGCTCGGTGAGGTTCGCCGTGCCGCCCAGGACGATGCGGTCACTCTGCTGCTCGAAGAGCGTTTCGAGCAGCACGGAGGTCAGCGTCGAGAGCAGGCCGCGCAACTCCGGCGCGATCTGCACCGGTAGCTCGGTGATGGCTTCCGGCGCCTCGGCGAGCGGTCTGTCGCGCAGCCGACCGTTGAGCATCGTACGCAGGTCGGCCACTGCCTCGTCGCTCACCGGCGCGGGAAGCTCCACGACGCGTTGCTCGACGCGACCGGTGTCGGTTATCAGCACGAGCATCAGCCGCGAGGCCGACAGGGACACGAGCTCGAGGTGGCGCACCTTGCTGCGCGAGAGTGAGGGGTACTGCACGACCGCGACATTGCGGGTGAGCTGAGCGAGGGTGCGCACGGCCCGGTGCAGCACGTCGTCCAGGTCGACCGAATGATCGAGGAACGCCTGGATGGCTCGCTTCTCAGCAATCGACAGCGGCTTGACCTCGGTCAAGCGGTCGACGAACAACCGGTAACCGGCGTCTGTCGGGATGCGCCCGGCGCTGGTGTGTGGTTGTGCGATCAAGCCCTCTTCCTCCAGCGAGGCCATGTCGTTGCGGATCGTCGCCGGCGAGACACCGAGGTTGTGCCGATCGGTCAGCGCCTTGCTGCCGACGGGCTCGTTGGTCGCGATAAAGTCCTCGACGATGGCGCGCAGCACTTCCAGCTTGCGCTCCTCGACACCCATGTCGCCCGGACTCCCCTGCTCTCGATCCTGCTGGCTTCCAGCTTAGAACGGGCCGTGCCGGCGGGCGGCGACCCCCGCGCGGCGCGCGGATCGCGCTATCGTCTAACCGCTCGGTGAATCGGTCATAATCAGGGGACTCTTCGTGATCTTCAAGGCGGTGCGGGACGGCCGGCCGTACCCGGATCACGGTTTCTCCTCGCGGGACTGGGCAACCATTGCGCCGCGCACCGTGCGCTTGGACATGCTCACCGCCACCAAGCGTGAACTCGCCCTGGATCACCTGCTCGACGAGGACTCGACGTTCTACGGCGACCTGTTCCCACACGCGGTGCAGTGGCGCGGCGAGACCTACCTCGAGGACGGCCTGCACCGGGCCCTGCGTGCGGCCCTGCAGAATCGGCAGACGATGCACGTGCGGGTCCTCGACCTCGACGCGCTGCGCCCGGGCTCGTCAGGGAAGTAGCTCGCGCACCACCGCATCGGCGAGCAGGCGGCCGCGCTGCGTCAGCACCACGCGCTCGGGAGCGGCCTGCGCGTGCTCGACCAGGCCCCACGTCGCCAGTTGCGCGACGCGCCGGCGCGATGCCGGCGGCAGGTCCGACACCGCCAGCCCGTCGCGCATGCGTACGCCCAGCATGATTCGTTCGGTGCGGCGCGCCCGCTCGTCGAGCGTTTCCCGAGCTGCGGCGGGGCTGCCGCCCGCCTCGAGTAGCGCCGCGTAGCGCACCGGGTGTTTCACATTCCACCACCGCACGCCGCCGACATGGCTGTGCGCGCCGGGTCCAGCCCCCCACCAGGTCGCGTCGGTCCAGTACAACTCGTTGTGGCGGCACCGCGCGGCCGGCGCCTTAGCCCAGTTCGAGAGCTCGTACCAGTCGAAGCCGGCCGCCTGCAACGCCTCGTCGGCCAGCACGTAGCGGTCGGCCAGGACGTCGTCGTCGGGCGCGGGCACGACACCCTGGGCGATCTGACGCGCCAAAGCGGTGCCCTCCTCCACGACGAGGGCGTAGGCGCTGATGTGGTCGGGCTGCGCTGCGATCGCAGCGTCCAGTGAGGCCTTCCAGTCAGCGTCGGTCTCGTACGGTGCGCCGTAGATCAGGTCAAGGTTCACATGCTCGAATCCGGCCTCGCGCGCCTCGGCGACCGCGGCCTCGGGGCGTCCCGGTCGGTGCTGACGATCCAGCACCTCGAGCACGTGCGGCACGGCGGACTGCATGCCGATGGACACGCGGGTGAAGCCGGCCTCGCGCAGCTTCGCGAAGTAGGCCGGCGTCACCGTCTCCGGGTTGGCTTCGGTCGTGATCTCGACCTCGGGAGCGAGGCCGAACTGCTCGCGCACCTCGCGGATGATCAGGCCGAGATGCTCGGCCGGGAGCAGAGTGGGCGTGCCGCCGCCGAAGAAGATCGTCGACGCTGGCGGAATACGGTCGCCCTGAGCATCGCGCTCGCACAGGACCGTCCTCGCGAGCCGCACTTCCTGCAACACCGTGTCGGCATAGGCGCCGCGGCTGACACCCGAGCCGAGCTCGGTCGCCGTGTACGTGTTGAAATCGCAGTACCCGCACCGGGCCTGGCAGAACGGCACGTGGACGTAGAACCCGAACGGCACGCCGTGGGCGGCGTCGAGATTGGCGCGCGGCAACCGCCCATCCGGTGGCGCGGGTTCGCCGTGCGGCGCAGCGGAGGGCACCCGCCCAGTGTGCGGTATGGGCGCCCGGACGGCGGTCAACCCCGGCGGCCCGTCGGGAAGGTCGAAGGCGCATCGCACGCGCTCGACTCCGGGATCTTGGCGCGATCGCTCACCGGGTGGGGTCGACGCGGACGAACGAGGCGTAATGGTCGGCCGTGTAGTAGATCTCGCCACCCTTGCCGGTGATGATGCGGCGGGCTCCGCGCCCCGCGGACCCTGGTGTCGGGACGGTGTACTCGTGGTAATAGCCGCCGGGCTGCTTCGGCAGCACGTGTTCGCTATTGCGAAAGACCGTGCCGTCATCGTGCGGGAACGGAAATGGGCCGCTGTTCTCGATGAGCCGCACCGTCTGCGCGGCCTGCCTGGGCAGCGCCGACAGTGGCACTGCGTCCGACGTCGGAGCGGCTGTGATCGAATGCTGCGGCGACGGGCCTGTTGAGCGGGCCGCCTTGATGCCGTAGCCCACCGCCAGCCCGAGAACCAGAGCGATCAGGGCGAGCATCGGGTGGCGGACACGGGACACGACACGTGACTCTAGGAGACGGTCGGGCGCGCCGCGGCGCATGATCTGGAGGTAGCGATGGCTGGGTATGGTCGGCGGTATGCGCGCCGTCTACGCCCAATCCATCGACCCCGACGACCCGTTGTCCGGTCTGGTGGTGGGCGAGCGCCCTGAGCCGTCCCCTCCCGAAGGCTGGACGCGGGTCGCCGTCAAGGCCGTGAGCCTGAACCACCACGACCTGTGGACCCTGCGTGGCGTGGGCATCAAGCCCGACCAGCTGCCCATGATCCTCGGGTGCGACGCCGCCGGAATCGACGAGGCGACAGGCGCGCAAGTCGTGGTCCACTCGGTGATCAACGCGGTCGGCTGGAGCGGGGACGAGACACTGGATCCGGGCCGCTCGCTGTTGTCCGAGAAGCACCAGGGCTCGTTGGCCGAGTACGTGATCGTGCCCGAGCACAATGTGGTCCCGATGCCCGCGGACTTCTCCTTCGCGCAGGCCGCCTGCCTGTCGACGGCATGGCTGACCGCCTACCGGATGCTCTTCGTGCAGTCCGGGCTGCGCCCTGGCCAAACCGTGCTCGTCCAGGGTGCAAGCGGCGGGGTGGCCACCGCCTGCATATCGATGGCGCGGATGGCGGGCCTGCGCGTGTACGCGACCGCGCGCACCGAAGCCAAGCAGGCCAAGGCCATGGAGCTCGGCGCGCACGAGGCGTTCGCATCCGGTGTTCGGCTGCCCGAGCGTGTTGACGCCGTCATGGAGACCGTCGGCGCGGCCACCTGGGCGCACTCGGTGAAGTCCCTGAAGCCTGGGGGGCGCATCGTCATTTCCGGCGCTACGAGCGGCCCCAACCCACCGGCGGAACTGACCCGGATCTTCTTCCTGCAGCTGCAGGTGGTCGGGTCCACCATGGGGACGAAGGCGGAGCTCGCCGACATGATCGCTTTCTTGCAGGGAACGGGCCTGCGCCCGCATATCGATCGCGTCCTCCCCCTCGAGGGCACTGCCGACGGCCTGGGTGCGATGGCCGCCGGCGACCTGGTCGGCAAGATCGTCGTCGAGATCTGACTGTCCGGCGGACTACTTCTTGGCAGACTCGGCCGAGTCGCCCGTCGACAGCGCGGCGATGAAGGCCTCTTGCGGCACCTCGACCCGACCGACCATCTTCATTCGCTTCTTGCCTTCCTTCTGCTTCTCCAAGAGTTTGCGCTTGCGAGTGATGTCGCCGCCGTAGCACTTGGCCAGCACGTCCTTGCGGATCGCACTGATGTTCTCGCGGGCGATCACCCGCGAGCCGACGGCGGCCTGGATCGGCACCTCGAACTGTTGGCGGGGGATCAGCTTGCGCAGTTTGGCCGTCATCGTCGTGCCATAGCCATAAGCCTTGTCCTTGTGCACGATCGCTGAGAACGCGTCAACCGTCTCGCCCTGCAGCAAGATGTCGACCTTGACCAGCTCGGAGATCTGCTCACCCGACAGCTCGTAGTCGAGGCTGGCATAGCCGCGGGTGCGCGACTTGAGCTGGTCGAAGAAGTCGAAGATGATCTCAGCCAGTGGCAGCGTGTAGCGCAGCTCGACTCGCGTCGCCGACAGGTAGTCCATCCCGCCGAGGGCGCCGCGCCGCTGTTGGCACAGCTCCATGATCGCTCCGATGTACTCGCTCGGCGCGATGATCATCGCCTTGACCACGGGCTCGTGGGTTTCGGTGACCTTCATCCCCGTCGGCCAGTCCGACGGGTTCGTGACAACGCGCTCGGCGGCGTCCTCCAACACCACGCGGTACACGACGTTGGGCGCGGTGCTGATCAGATCGAGATCGAACTCGCGCTCGAGACGGTCGCGGGTGATCTCCAGGTGCAACAGGCCGAGAAAGCCGCATCGGAAGCCGAACCCGAGGGCGGCACTCGTCTCGGGCTCGTACACCAGGGCGGCATCGTTGAGCCGCAACCGGTCGAGTGCGTCGCGCAGCAGGGGGTAGTCCGACCCGTCGAGCGGGTACAGCCCGGAGTACACCATCGGCCGGGGGTCTCGGTAACCCCCGAGCGACTCCTTCGCCGGCTTGGCGGAATCGGTGACGGTGTCACCGACACGGGACTGACGGACGTCCTTCACGCCCGTTATCAGGTATCCGACCTCGCCAACGCCGAGGCCGTCGGTGGGCACCGGCTCCGGAGAGATAACGCCGATCTCCAGCAGTTCGTGAGTGGCGCCGGTCGACATCATCTTGATCCGCTCGCGCGGGGTGAAGTGCCCATCGATGACCCGGATGTAGGTGATCACGCCCCGGTAGATGTCGTACACCGAATCGAAGATCATCGCCCGCGGTGGAGCGCTGGCGTCTCCGACCGGCGCAGGGATGTCGCGACAGATGACGTCAAGCAGATCCTCGACACCCTGCCCGGTCTTGGCGCTGACGCGCAGGACGTCGTCGGCGTCGCAGCCGATGATGTGCGCGAGTTCGGCGGCATAGAGGTCCGGTTGCGCCGCCGGGAGGTCGATCTTGTTCAGCACCGGAATGATCTGCAGGTCGTCCTCGAGCGCCAGGTACAGATTCGCGAGCGTCTGCGCCTCGATCCCCTGCGCGGCGTCCACGAGCAGGACCGCGCCCTCACAGGCCGCCAGGCTCCTGCTGACCTCATAGGTGAAGTCGACGTGGCCGGGCGTGTCGATCATGTGCAGGGTGTGCTCGACGCCGGTCTCGCGGGATTGCCACGGCATCCGGATGCTCTGGGCCTTGATCGTGATGCCACGCTCGCGCTCGATGTCCATCCGGTCCAGGTACTGGGCCCGCATCTGGCGCCCGTCGACGACTCCGGTGGCCTGCAGCATGCGGTCGGCGAGCGTGGACTTGCCGTGGTCGATATGCGCAATGATGCAGAAATTGCGGATACGGGCAGGGTCCGTACGTCCTGCGCGGATCAGCTGGGCGGTCACTGGCTCACTCTCTTTGGCGGTGTTCCCATGGTCCCATGAGCACGACGCCTACCCGATCGGCAAGGATGTGGGCATGACTGACACTCGCGCAGCCGCCGAATTCCGGATCCCGGCCATCCAGCTACGCCCCGGTGACCTCGTGAACACCTCGCCGGGAGAGGACGACTGGCAGCAGGTCCTGGGCGTCTACACCAAGGCCGGGCAGGCCAAGTCCGACGAGGTGCGCACCCTCGTCGACTCACTGGGTGGCCGCTACGTGGCCGTGCAGCTCACCGACATCGCCCCCGTCGACTCCGGCGTCTACTTCGCCGACGGAGTCGCCATGATGTATGCAGTCGACGACGGCGCGGACCAGGACGTCACGGAGGTCGTCAGCCATGATGACGGCGTGCGGACCTACCTCTACACCAAGTTCGAGCTGGTCACGGTGCGCGCGGCCCTTGGCTCTTCCAGCGCCTAGAAATTTGGGGCGCCCGACGTGCGCTGGTAGCCTTGCCAGGTTGTCTGCTCGCCGGCCTACCGAGTGCTGGCGGCGTCAAATCCTGTCAAACTTGCGATCGTCGAGGATTCTCTGTGGCAAACATCAAGTCCCAGATCAAGCGCATCCGCACGAATGAGGCAGCGCGCCAACGCAACAAGAGCGTGAAGTCCTCGCTCAAGACTTCGGTCCGGCACTTCCGCGAGACCGCGGAATCCGGCGACCGTGAAGCGGTAGTTGCGGCGATGACGTCGGCCTCGCGCCAGTTGGACAAAGCCGCCAGCAAGGGTGTCATTCATCCCAACCAAGCCGCCAACAAGAAGTCGGCCATGGCCCGGCGCGTCAACGCACTCTGAGCCCAGCCGCTGCACCCGGGCGGTGGCACTAACCGGGTGGACCGGTGGCACCAATCCGACGACCGGCGCTTAGCGCTGCGCGCGAGCCTCGGCGAGCTGGCGCACGGCCCGTTCGAGAGCGTAGGAAACGTCCGCCGCAACGCCCTTGACGTCGGCGTTCAGGGCCGCAACCACGCCCAGGGCGCGGCGCACCCCGGGTTCGCTCCAACCGCGGGCCTGCGCCTGCGCCCGCTTCACCTTCCACGGCGGCATGCCGAGCCGGGGCGCCAGCGTGTACGGATCGCCCCTTCCCGCGGTGGCAACGCGGGCGATGGTGCGGATACCGTCGGCGAGCGCGTCGGCGACAACCACGGGGGCCACGCCGACGGACAGGGCGAAGCGCAGCGCCTCGAGAGCACCACCGGCGTTACCGACCACAGCGAGATCAGCAACAGCGAAGCCAGAGACTTCGGCGCGACCCCGGTGATAGGCGCGCACCGTGTCGACGTCGATGCGACCGCCCG
>JBHEMN010000013.1:0-4465 GCA_046262575.1 Jatrophihabitantaceae bacterium | reverse complement strand
ATCCTGCACGACGACAACCAGGTGGTCCGGCGCGGCCGGGACGGTGCACTCCGGTTCGCCTTCGACCGCGTCGACGAGATCTACGACGACCTGCTGGCCATGGGCATCCGTCCGGTGGTCGAGCTGTCCTTTATGCCCCGGGCGATCGCGCGGAACCCGGACGTCACCGTGTTCACCTACCGGGGCATCGTGTCGCCGCCCGCCGACTGGTCGGAGTGGCACGCGGTCGTCGTGGCCCTCGCCGGCCACCTCGTCGAGCGCTACGGCATCAATGAGGTCGCGCAGTGGGGCTTCGAAGTCTGGAACGAGCCGAATCTCGTCGTGTTCTGGTCCGGGACCCAGGAGGAATACCTGCGGCTGTACGAGGAGTCGGCTCGAGCCGTCAAGGCGGTCCATCCCCGGCTGCAGGTGGGCGGGCCGGCGACCGCGGCCAGCGAGTGGGTCGAGCTGCTCGCGAGCTTTGCCGAGCGTTCCGGAGCGGCCCTGGACTTCCTGTCGACGCACACGTACGGAAACCTTCCGTTGGACGTGCGGCCCGCCCTGCGCCGGCATGGGTTCGACGGCATACCCGTCTGGTGGACCGAGTGGGGTGTCGGCTCGACGCACTTCGGCTCCGTGCACGACCGGGTGATCGGCGCACCCTTCATCTTGACCGGCTTCGCCGCGGCGCAGGGCCGACTCGACGCGTTGGCCTACTGGGTGGTCAGCGACCACTTCGAGGAGCTGGGCCGCCCACCGCGGCTGTTCCACAACGGGTTCGGCCTGCTCAGCGTCGGCAACCTGCGCAAGCCACGGTATTGGGCGGTCCACCTCGCCGAGCACCTCGGCGACCAGGTGCTCGACAGCGAGGTGTCGGGCGACGGCGCCGACGTGCTGGTGCAGGCCTGGGCGACCCGGCACGACGACGGCACCATCGACGTGCTGGTGTGGAACGGCACGATCAACGCCGCCGTCGTCGAGGGCGATCCGCGCTTGGCGAGACAGGTCCGACTGACCGTGACGGGCCTGGACACTCGGCCCTACCGAGTGGACCGCGCTCGGGTCGATTCCGCGCACTCGAACGTCGTCGCGCATTGCCCGGAGGATGTCGACTGGCCCGACGGCGAGCTGTGGGCCCGCCTGCGGTCCCACGACGGGCTGCACGAGGAGCGCCTGCCGGATCTCACCGCGACCGGCGGGCGCGGTTTTTTCGACTTCGACCTACCCATGCCGGGCATCGCCCGGATCCGCCTGTCCGCCAGCCGCGCGCCGGCCGGCACCGATGAGGGGAAAGCACAATGATGCGTCTTGGCCACCGACGGACGGCCCTCACCTGCGTGGCGCTCGCGACGCTGATCGTCACCGGCACCAGCGCCTGCAAGGGGTCGGCCAACAACGGTGGCACGGGCAAGGGCGGCGGCGCCACGCTGACCATCCAGGGCGACGCGGGCAACCCCACGCTGGTCGAGAACTTCAACCCGCTGCAGCCCCCCACCGAGCTGCACGGAACGTTCCTGATGTACGAACCGCTGGAGATCGTGAGCCCGATCGACGGCAGCTTCGCGCCCTATCTCGCGACCGGGCACAAGTTCACCGACCCGAAGACGGTGGTCTTCACGCTTCGTCAAGGCGTGAAGTGGAGCGACGGTAAGAACCTCACGCCGCAGGACGTCGTCTTCACCTTCGACCTGTTGAAGAAGAACGCCGCGCTGGACACCACCGGAGTCTGGGCGCAGCTCGCCAGCACGTCGGCCTCGGGAAACGACGTGACGTTCACGTTCAAGGCGCCGAACGTGCCCTTCGCCGGCACCGTCGCCCAGATTCCGATCGTGCCGCAGCACGTGTGGTCCTCCATCGCCGACCCGGTGAAGTTTGCCAACACCAAGCCCGTCGGGAGCGGCCCGTTCGTCCTCGACAAGTTCGCGCCCACGCAGTATTCGCTGAAGAAGAACCCGAACTACTGGCAGAAGGACAAGGTCGCGCCGACCCAGGTGCTCTTCCCCGCCCAGGCAAGCAACCAGAACACCAACCAGTTGGACGTGACGAGCGGCAAGTTCGACTGGGCCTACAACTTCCTGCCGGACGTGAAGCGCACGTACGTCGCACGGGACCCCAAGCACAACGTCTACTGGTTCCCGCCCGGTGGCGTGATCGGCCTCTACCTCAACTTGACCAAGGCTCCGTACAACGACCCGAACTTCCGCACGGGCGTGTCGCTGTCGTTGAACCGGACGACGATCGCGACCAAGGCGGTCAACGGCTACCTCGACCAGGCCAGCCAGTCCGGGATGATCCTGCCCAACCTGAAGAAGTGGCTTGACCCGAGCCTGCCCAACCAGGGCAAGGTCCGACAGGACGACGCCGCGGCCAGGGCGGCATTCGCCCGGGCCGGCTACACCGATCGGGGCGGTCGGCTGGTCGGCAAGGACGGCAAGCAGATGACCATGACCATCGTCATGCCCGGCAACTTCACCGACTGGGTGGCGGCGGCCAAGGAGGTGGCTAACCAGCTCGGCGCTGTCGGGATCAAGGTGACCCCGGACCTGCCGCAGTTCGCGCAGTACTCGCAGGCCACTCAGGCCGGCACGTTCGACGCCGCCATCGGCGGATTCGGCGGCACCGGCATCCCGTACACCGACCTCAACAACGCTCTCGGCGGCAACTTCGCCACGCCGGTCAACACCCCGACCGCGAACAACTTCGAGCGCTTCAAGAACCCGGCGGTGGACCAGGACCTCGCGGCGCTTGCCTCCGCCACCGACGAGTCGGCCCAGCAGCCGGCGACCTACAAGCTCGAGCACGTGATGTTCGACAAGGTCCCGATCGTGCTCATGTACTACGGCGGCAGCTGGGGGCTGTTCTCCACGAAGCACTTCACCGGTTGGCCGTCGGCCGACGACCCGTACACGCTGCCGACCAACTACAACAACTCCCTGCTGACCGTGCTGACGCACCTCACCAAGGCCTGAGCCCGCCGATGCCCGAGGCGAGAGGAGCGGCCCGATGAGCTACCTGGTGCGCAAGGTGGTGCTGTTCGCCGTCACGCTGTGGGCGGCGATCACACTGAACTTCGTGCTGCCCCGGCTGATGCCCGGCTCTCCGGTCGACGCCGCGCTGGCCAAGCTCGCCTCCACCGGGCGGCCGATCACCAACGCTGAGCGGCACGCCGTTGAGGTGCAGCTCGGCGTGCCACATGCCAGCCCACTGACCCAGTACGTCGACTACTGGCGCAACATCGTGCAGCTGAAGTTCGGCAGCTCCTACTCGTTCCCCAACGAGACCGTCGCGCACACGATCGGCAAGGCGATGCCGTGGACGTTCGTGCTGGTCGGCACGACGACCATCGTCGCGTTCGTCATCGGGACGCTGCTGGGGGTCTACGCCGGCTGGCGCCGGGGCCGGATGGCCGACTCGTCGGTCACGTTGGGCGCGACGTTCTTCGCCGCCTTCCCGCCGTTCTGGCTCGGCCTGCTGTTGCTGTACGTCTTCGCGTACAAGCTCAACTGGTTCGCGATCAAGGGTGGCTACAGCGTCGGCGCTACGCCGAACCTCAGCCTGTCGTTCCTCAACGACGCCTTCCAGCACAGCGTGATCCCGGCCGTCACGCTGGCCGTCACGTCGCTGTCCGGCTGGGTCTTCGGCATGCGCAACAACATGATCAACACGCTGGGGGAGGACTACGTGACCTTCGCCGAGGCCAACGGTCTGCGCACCCGCACGGTTGCGCTGCTCTACGCCGCGCGCAACGCGCTGCTGCCCAACGTCACCGCGTTCGGGCTGTCGCTTGGCGCGGTGGTCGGGGGATCAGTGCTCGTCGAGGGCGTCTTCAGCTATCCCGGGCTGGGCAACCTGCTCTACATCGCGGTGTCCAACCACGACTTCCCGCTGATGCAAGCGCTGTTCCTGGTGATCACCGTCAGCATGCTGGTCGCGATCTTCATCGTCGACCTGCTCTACGTCCGCCTCGACCCGAGGGTGCGCCGATGACCATCGTCAGCACCGTCCCGCCGCCGGAGGCGCCGGGCGCCGGCACGCCGGTCCAGGTGGGACCGAGCGGCCCGGTCCCCGGACCGCTGCGTTTCCTCGCCCGCGCGTTGCGCACCCTGTGGAGCAATGGGAAGGCGCGCATCGGCCTGGTGATCCTCGCGCTGATCATCCTGGTCGCGGTCCTCGCCCCGGTCCTCGCGCCGCATTCGCCGAGTGCGACGAGCTTTCGGCCCTATCTCAACCCCAACGCCACCAACTGGTTCGGTACGACGGGCAACGGCCAGGACGTCTTCTCGCAGATGATCTACGGCGCGCGGGTGTCCCTGCTCGTCGGCCTCGCGGCTGGGCTCGCGGCAACGCTTGTCGCGGTCACCATCGGGCTGGTCGCCGGCTACCGTCCGGGCCCTATCGACGAGCTGCTCAGCTTCCTGACCAATCTGGCCCTGGTCATCCCCGGCCTGCCGTTGATGATCATCCTTGCCGCGTACGTGCAGCGCCG
>JBHEMN010000012.1:0-9860 GCA_046262575.1 Jatrophihabitantaceae bacterium | reverse complement strand
AAGCTGCAGGAGCTCGGCTACGGGACGATCACCACCGAGATCGCCCCGCTTGACGAGTTCTACTATGCCGAGGGCTACCACCAGCAGTACCTCGCGAAGAATCCGAACGGCTATCGCTGCCACAGCACCACCGGCATCGCCTTTCCTGAGGGATTGCTGCCCACGGCGGGCTGAGTCCCCGGCGCGATTCGGGATCGACCCCCGGCCCGGCACATAGGCTGGCGCACGTGCCCGAGCTGCCCGAGGTGGAAGCCCTCGCCTCGTTCCTGCGCGTTCGCGCGGTAGGGCGTGCCGTCATGCGGGCGGACGTCGCGGCCTTCAGCGCGATCAAGACCTTCGACCCGCCGCTGTCCGCGATCAACGGCGCGCTGATCACCGGTGCGGTCCGGCACGGCAAGTTCCTCGATCTCGAAGTCGACGGACTGCACTTGGTCACCCACCTGGCTCGCGGCGGCTGGCTGCAATGGCGTGACTCCCTGCCGCCCGCGCCGCCCAAACCCGGCCGCGGCCCCCTGGCGTTTCGGCTGCACCTGGCGCCGGAGTTTCCCGACGGGCCGGTGAGCGGGTTCGATCTCACCGAGGCTGGTACGCAGAAGCGTCTGGCCGTCTACCTCGTCCGCGACGTGCTCGACGTACCAGGCATCGCCCGCCTGGGCCCTGACGCGCTGACCGTCAGCGTCACCGAGCTCGGCGAACTCCTGGGCGCACAACATTCGCAGCTCAAGCGCGCCCTCACCGACCAAGACGTCCTGGCCGGCATCGGCAATGCCTACTCCGACGAGATTCTGCACGCCGCCCGGCTGTCGCCATTCAAGATCGCTGCGAAGTTGAACCAGGCCGAGATTGCCGCGCTGTATTCGGCGATCCAGTCCGAGCTGACCGACGCGGTGGGCCGATCGGTCGGGCAGCAGGCCGCCAAGCTCAAGGGTGAGAAGCGCAGCGGATTGCAGGTGCACGGCCGGGCCGGGCTGCCGTGTCCGGTCTGCGGCGACACGGTACGGGAGGTGTCCTTTGCCGACCGCGCGTTCCAGTACTGCCCCACGTGTCAGACCGAGGGACGCGAGCTCGCCGATCGGCGGCTGTCGAGACTGTTGAAGTAGGACGAAGCAAGAAGCGCCCCGCGCGGACGGTGGTCGCGGGTCGCCGCGCTGCGAATGTTGTTGCGCCATGTACTGGCGGCGCCCTAGTTCTGCGTGCGTCGCAGGGTGGCCGCCGCGAGGGCGAGCGCGAGCAACCCGCAGCCGGCGACGACGAGCACGTCCCGCGCGTACGTGGCGCCGACGGTCGAGGAGCCGGCGACCCGCTGCAACGCGCTCACCGCATAGGACAGCGGCATGACATCCGACGCCCAGCGCAGGACCGTCGCCATCTCCTGCCGGGGGTGGAACAGCCCGCACAGCAGCAGTTGCGGCAGCACGACCACCGGCATGAATTGCACGGCCTGGAACTCGGTCCTGGCGAATGCGCTGGCGAGCAAGCCGAGTGCCACGCCCAGCAACGCGTCGAGCACGCCGACGAGCAGCAGCCACCACACCTGCCCGGCCAGGTCCAGACCTAGCCACAGCGAGACCGCCACGGCGAGCACGACCTGGACGACAGCGACCAGCGAGAAGGCCAAGGCGTACCCGATGAGCAGATCCAGCTTGGCCATCGGCGTGGTCATGAGGCGTTCGAGGGCGCCCGACGTGCGCTCGCGCAGCGTCGTGATCGAGGTGACCAGGAACATCAACAGGAACGGGAAGAACCCGAGGAGCGCCGGCGCGATGGCACTGAATACCCTCGCCGAGTCGAACACGTAGCGCAGCAGCACCATGAGCAGCGACGGCACGACGACCATCAGGGCGACGGTGCGGGGGTCGTGGCGCAGTTGAAGCAGCACTCGCCGGGCAGTGGCGAGAGTCATCGCCGGGTTCATGCCGCCTCCTCATCCGAGACGAGGCGCAGGAATGCCTCATCGAGAGTGTCCGCGTTGGTGCGCCTCTTGAGTTCCTCCGGGGTTGCCTGGGTCAGCAGTCGGCCGTCGCGCATCAACAGCAGTTCGTGACATCGACCGGCTTCCTCCATGACGTGGCTGGATATCAGCAGCGTGACGCCTGCGCCGCTCAACTCGTGAAACAGCGACCAGAGGTCCTCGCGCAGGACCGGATCCAGCCCGACGGTCGGCTCGTCGAGCACGAGCAAGCGCGGGGTGCCCAACATCGCGACGGCGAGGCTGACGCGGGATCGTTCCCCCCCCGACAGGCTGCCCGTGAGCCGGGCGCTGTAGTCGGTGAGGTCGACCTGATCCATGACGCGATCCACGTCACCGGCGGCGCGCAGCGGCACGGCGAAATAGTGCAGGTTCTCCGCCACGGTGAGGTCGTCGTACACAGCTGCGGCCTGGGATGCGTAGCCGATCTCGGTGCGCAGTTGGGGATGGCCGGCGGGCCGGTCGAGAACTGTGATCGAGCCATCCGCGATTGCCTGGGTGCCGACGACAGCCCGCATCAGGGTGGTCTTGCCGCAGCCGCTGGGACCGAGCAGCCCGGTGATCTGGCCCGGGGTGATCTCGCAATCGATGCCGTGCAGGATCTCCTTGCCCCCTCGCGCCACACGCAGCCCACTAGTCGTCAGTGCGGAATTAACCATAGGTCTAAATGTAGGGGCCACCGACGCCGAACTGGTCGAGCTCATCGCTGCGACGATTCCACCGCTACCCATCGCCTTAGACTCAGGGCGTGTTTCCCTTCGAGGTGCCGGCCGTGACGGTCGACAAAATGCCCGCGGGTGCCGTCGTGCTGGACTGCCGCGAGGACCAGGAATGGGTTGCCGGCCACATCGACGGTGCCGTGCACGTGCCGATGAGCGAGATCCCGAGCCGGTTCGCCCGTGACGCCGGCGAGCCGACGCCGCAGCGGCACATCGTCGTCGTCTGCAAGATGGGAGCCCGCTCGGCCCATGTCACCGGATGGCTGAACCGCAACGGCTACGACGCGGTGAACCTCGACGGGGGAATGCTCGCCTGGGCCGCTTCCGGCCGCCCGATGATCACCGCGGACGGCGGCACCCCCCGCGTCGCGTGAGCGTTCGTCATGCTGCCGCCGGGAACGGCGCGCAAATGAATCGGCTTGTCGGTACCCACGCCGCCGCCGCAGCCGCCACCATTGACACGTGAGACCACGCTCGCACCGCAACGCGGTGGAGCCGCCGGCCCGACCCATGGTGGTCGCGCACCGCGGCGCGTCGTCCGGGATCGCCGAACACACCATCGACGCCTACGTCACCGCCATCGAGTCCGGCGCCGACGCGTTGGAGTGCGACGTGCGCATGACCCGGGACGGCCACCTGGTGTGCGTGCACGACCGCACCGTCAACCGCACCTCCGACGGGCACGGCGTGGTCAGCGACCTCGACCTCGACGGGCTGAATTCCTTGGACTTCTCGTCGTGGCGCAGCGAACTGCCCAGCTCGGCCGACCAGCTGCTGAGCGACACGCCCTATCTTGCCGGCGTCGCGCCCGACCGCGTAGGCCCCGACGGCGGCGTGCTCACGCTGGAGCGGCTGCTGCAGTTGGTCCATGACGCCACCCGGCCGGTGCGAGTGCTCGTCGAGACCAAGCATCCGACGCGCTATCAAGGCTTGGTCGAGAAGGAGCTCGTGGCGCTGCTGGCGCGCTTCGGCTGGGCCGGCGACCCCGGCGCGGAGCCTTCTCCGCGCCAACCCGCGGACATGGCCAACCGGGCGATCGTCATGAGCTTCGCGCCCACCGCGCTACGGCGAGTGAAGCTGCTTGCTCCCGCGGTGCCGACCGTGCTGCTGCTCGACCGGCTGCTGCCCATGCGGCGGGACGCCATGCTGCCGGCCAACGTCCCGATCGCCGGCCCCAGCCTGCGCATGCTGCAGGCCCTGCCCGAATACGTCGCCCGGGCCCATGCCCGCGGGCGCCGCGTGTTCGCCTGGACGGTCGACGAGCCGGCGGACGTCCAATTTGTGCTCGATCTCGGCGTGGACACGATCATCACCACCCGTCCCGCCGAGCTGATCCGCCGCCTCGGCGCGCCCGGTTGAGCCACCAGTGCTGGGCTTCGTGTTTCGGATGCCGGCATACCGGGGACGCTTGGGGTGAGGTTGTTCCATGGGAAGGGGGATCCGGTCGTGCAGTTGGGAGCCCTCTTGGTACCGCACGAACCGGGCAGCGCCGCATTCGTTCGGCGCCAGCTCGCGTGTGACCTGGCCTATTACGATCTGCCAGCCGAGGCGATCGCGGACGCCGTGCTCGTGGCCAGTGAACTGGTCGGCAACGCGGTGCGCCACACCAGCGCGTCCGAATCAGGCACGCTCGATGTGCGCTGGGACGTCGACACGTCGGGCGTGCGAGTCAGCGTCGGCGATCCGAGCGACGAGCCCCCCCGGCCCCGACCCGTGACAGAACACGAGACCGAAGGCCGCGGCCTGCAGATAGTCGACGCCATGTCCGATGACTGGGGTGTCCGACAGGAAGTGCACGGCAAGACGGTGTGGGCGCACGTGCCCGCCCTGCGCCTGGACACCCAAACCCGCTGAGGCGCGGCAGGGGAGCAGCAGCACCGCACCGGTCAGCCCGGCAGCCCGCGCATCACGCGCAGCGCCACTGAGAGGGTGGCCAGATCGACGACCTCGCGGCTCAACGCAGCTTGCACCGTCGCGCGCGCCCGTTCCACTCGCTCGGCGTTGGCCTGTATCCAGACTGCGATCCGCTCCTCGCCGGACATTGCGTCGTCGGTGCTACGCAGGACGGCTGACGTGATCGAGGACAGTGCGGCGTACACGTCATGGCGCACCGCTGCGCGAGCCAGCGTCGACCAACGGTCGTCGCGTGGCAACGAGGTGATCGCAGTGAGCAGATCGTCGACGCTGAACTCTGCCGACAGGGCGAAATGCAGCTCGGCGATCTGCTCGGCGGTGTGTTCACTGGCATTTGCGATTTCGACGACGTCGAGAAGCAAGAAGGCATTGAGCAGTTCGCCGAGCCGCAGTGCGAGCTCGCGAGGCAATCCTAGCCCGACCAGGCGATCGACCTCCTCATACAAGTTTGCCAACTCCACGCCACGCAGCAGCGCGGTGATGCGTGAACTCATCGCGTCCACCGTGGGCCCGAATCGCTCGATCTCAGCGGCGACGTCGGTGAGTGGGAACCGCACGTCGACGAGCCACCGCGAGGCGCGGTCGATGAGCCGGCGAATCTCCTGGTACCCCGCATGCTGGGCGTCGGTAGGCACGACGTTGTCGAGAGCCTCGATGTCGGCCCACAGCGCGGGCAGTCCGAACACCTCGCGCACGATGCCGTAGGCCCGGGTGATCTGCGCGATATCGGCGCCGGTCTCCTCGATCGCGCGGTGCACGAACGTCGTACCACTGCGGTTGATCATGTCGTTGACGACGACGGTCGTAATGATCTCCCGGTGCAGCGGGTGATTGGCGAGGTCGCCGGCGAATCGTTGCGCGATCGCCGGCGGGAAGTAGCCGGCAAGGGCGCGCTGGAACCACGGCTCGTCAGGCAGCGTGGAGTCTTCGATGTGCTGGGTCAACGTCATTTTGGAGTAGGCGACGAGCACTGCGTTCTCTGGCGAGGACAGCCCTAAGCCCTCTGCCTCGCGCTGATCGATCTGCTTGTCCGAGGGCAGGGACTCGATGAGGCGGTCCAGCTCGCCGGCCTTCTCCAGTTCCTGGATGAACCGCTGGTGCACGCTGATCAGTGCCGGGCTCAGCTTGCGCGCCATTCCGAGCAGCACGTTCTGCTCGTAGTTGTCGCGAAGGACCAGCGCGGCGACATCATCGGTTACCGAGGCGAGCAGCGCATTGCGCTCGGCCCGCGAGATCGCACCAGAGGCCACCGACCGGTCGAGCAGAATCTTCAGGTTGACCTCGTGGTCGGAGGTGTCGACGCCTGCCGAGTTGTCGATGGCGTCGGTGTTGATCCGCCCCCCATTGCGGGCGTACTCGATCCGGCCCAGCTGGGTGAAGCCGAGGTTGCCGCCCTCGGCCACGACGCGGGCGCGCAGATCGAGACCGTCGGCGCGCAGCCCATCGTTGGCCTTGTCGCCGACAGCGGCGTGCGGCTCACCGGAGGCCTTGACGTAGGTGCCGATGCCGCCGTTCCACAGCAGGTCCACGGGTGCGAGCAGAATCGCATGGATCAGCTCGGTGGGCGTCAGGCTCACCGTGCCTTCCGGGGTCCCGAGGACGGCGGCGACCTGCGGGCTGATGGGAACCGATTTCAGGGTGCGCGGGTAGCTGCCACCGCCCGCTGAGATGAGCGACGGGTCGTAGTCGCCCCACGACGAGCGTGGCAGCTCGAACAACCGCCGCCGCTCCGCGTAACTGCTCGTGGCCGGGTCCGGGTCGAGGAAGATGTGGCGGTGGTCGAAGGCTGCGACTAGCCGGATGTGCTCGGACAGCAGCATCCCGTTGCCGAACACGTCACCGGACATGTCGCCGATGCCGGCGACGGTGAAGTCCTGCGACTGGGTGTCGAGGCCGAGCTCCCGGAAGTGGTACTTGACCGACTCCCAAGCCCCTCGCGCAGTGATGCCCATCGCCTTGTGGTCGTAGCCCACCGAGCCGCCTGACGCGAACGCGTCGCCCAGCCAGAAGCCGTAGTCCATGGCGATGCCGTTGGCGATGTCGCTGAACTTCGCGGTGCCCTTGTCGGCAGCCACCACGAGGTAGGGATCGTCACCGTCGTAGCGCCGGGTCAGCGGCGGCGAAACAATTCGTTGCACCCCCGCGGAAGGCCCGTCAACGTCGATCTCGTAGTTGTCGGTGAGGTCGAGCAGGCAGGAGATGAACGTGCGGTAGCACGCGATGCCCTCGGCCATCAGAGCATCGCGGTCCTCCGAAGGGAGCGTGCGGGCGGGGAATCCCGCACCGCCCAGCAGCTTGCGGCCGGCGAATTGCCCTGCGCCGGTGTCGTTGACCCCTTTCACGACGAAGCCGCCCTTCGCACCGGTAGGCACGATAACCGCGTTCTTCACCATCTGCGCCTTGACGAGGCCAAGGATCTCCGTGCGGAAGTCCTCACGCCGGTCCGACCAGCGCAGGCCGCCGCGTGCCACGGCGCCGAAGCGCAGATGGACGCCCTCGACGTGCGGCGAGTGCACCCAGATCTCGTAACGCGGGCGAGGCTCGGGCAGGTCCGCGATGCGGCGCGGGTCGAGCTTCACCGCGAAGGCGCTGCGCCGGTTGTCGTCGGCGTCGGTGCGGTAGGCGTTCGTGCGCAGCGTCGCGCCGACGAGCCCGAGCAGCGAGCGCAGAATGCGGTCCTGGTCGAGGCTGGCGACCTCAGCGAGCTGAGCCTCGATGGCTTCGACCATGCTCGTCGCGCCATCCTCGACCTGGGCTTCGCCCGCGCAGGCCGGGTCGAAACGCGCCTCGAACAACGCGACGAGCGCCAGCGCGATCGAGGGATTGTCGACGAGGGCCTGTTCGATGTAGCCCTGGCTGAAGGTGGTGCCGGCCTGGCGCAAGTACTTCGCGTACGCCCGAAGCACGTTGGCCTGCCACCAGGTCATGCCGGTGCCCACCACGAGTGCGTTGAAGCCGTCCTGCTCGATCTGCTCGCGCCACAGCAATCGCAGTGCGTCGATAACGTGCTCGGCGCGCTGGTCGTCGAAATCGATGCCGCTGGGCAGCCGCAGACCGAAGTCGTAGATCCACACGTCCAACCCGTCGGCGAGTTCGAACTGGTAGGGCCGTTCATCGAGAACTTCGATGCCCATCTGGGTGAAGATCGGCAGCGCTCGGGCCAGCGACACCGACTGGCCGGTGCGAAAGACCTTCAGCCGCCGGTCGGCGTCGTCGTCGTCATCTGGTACGTACAGGTCGAAAGCCAATCCGTCCTCGGGCGGCAGTTCCTCGAGGCGGGCTAGATCCCGGGCGGCGCTGACCGCCGCGAAATCCTCCTTGTACGCCTCGGGCAGCGCGGACGCGTACTTGCGTAGCACCCGCTCGGCGGCGTCCTCGCCCAACGCGAGAGTGAGTAGATCGGACAGGTCGTCGCTCCACCGGCGCGTTACCTTGGCAACCTCGGCCTCGACGGACGGACGGTCCGGCGACGGCGGCGCGGTGCCGGGGCGCAGCGCGATCAGGAGCTGCATTCGCGCGAGGTTGAGCTCGACGATGCGGTCGTCGCGGCCGATGATCTCGCCGGGCCAGTGCTTGCTGATGACGGCCGTCACCCGACGGCGGGTCTCGGGCCCGAACCGATCGGCCGGGAAGTACACGAGCACGCTGACGAAGTCGCGGTTGAGGTGGATGCGGCCGAACACGCCGACGGTGCCGTTCTCAGCGCGGTCTACGACGAGCTGGGCCAGGCGCAGCAAGTCGGCCGTGGGCGCCTCGAGCAACTCGTCGCGGGGCAGGGTACGGATCGCGGCGAGCAGGCGGCGGCCGGTGTGGCTGTCGGCACGGACCCCCGAGCGCAGCAGGATCTCGGCGATCCGGCGCCGCACAACCGGAACCCGCCCGACGGTGCCGTCCTCGACGCCGGTGATCAGGCCGAGAAAGACGTGCATCATTTGCCTGGTCTGACCGGCGCCGGGCGTCACCACGGTGACGCAGTCGTAGCGCACCGAACGGCGGACCGTCGACACGAGCGGCGACTTGAAGATCACCAGCGGGGCACCGCTGCGGTAGGCGGGCAGCAGTTCCAGCGGCGAGATGCGCGCGGCGCCCCGCAGCACTCCCTCCGCCTGCTCGTCCTTGGCCCGCGCAACAGGGCTGGCCAGATCGTTCGCGGAGTACGCGGCATGGCCCAGGATCATGTAGTTGCCGTCGGCCAGCCAGCGCAGCAACTCACCGGCTTCGGCGCTGGTTTCACGGTCGAACTCGCCCGGATCGGCGACGAGTTCGTCAGCCAGCCGGCGGATCAGCGCGTACATCGAGGGAGCGTCGGCAACTGCGTGCTGGACGTCGGCGAAAACACGTCGCAGGTCGGCGGCGAGGCGCTCATGCTCTGACGCGTCGACCCTGTCGATCTCGACGTGCATCCAGGATTCGACCGTGGCGCCCGCAGGGACGTCGGCATTGTCGTCGACATCGAAGACCTGAGTGAGGCGCCCGGTGCCGTCGCGGGCCACGACCAGCTGCGGGTGAAGTACCCGTGCGACAGGATTGCCGCAGCGTTCGAGCTCGGCGCGGGCCGAGTCGACCAAGTACGGCGCATCAGCCGTGAGCACTTCGATCGCGGTCGTCTGGGCGTCGAGGTCGTGGACGCGGATCAGGATCTGATCGACGGTACGCACCGCGCCGAAGGCGAGGGTGTCCTCGGCGATCGCCGCCAGCGCGCTGACAGTCCGGCCGGGCAGCTGGCTGCCTGCATGCGCGAGGTATCGCCGCGCGAACACGTCGGCGTCGACGGTGCTGGCGATGTCGGTCCCCGGACGGGTGTCGGTCATCTGCGGTCACCTCGTTGTGACAGGCCCGCGTCACACGGGTAATTGGCATCCTCGCATCCCTGCCAGGATGTGGGCATGAGCCTGCCCGATTCCGCCCGAACGCGGCCGCTGCCCACGAGTGCCTCGTACGCGATCACGGTGCGGCTGTACGCGGTGCCGTCGGCGGCCGTCGTGGGGGTGCTGGCTACCACCGTGGGGACGGCCGGCGGGCTGGTCACCGCGATCGACGTCAGCGAATCCCGGCCGGACCGGATCACCATCGACGTCACCTGCTCGGCTGCCAACGGCGAGCACGCCGGTGAGATCGTCGAGGCGATCCGCGCTGTCGACGGCGTCACCGTGCACCGGGTCAGCGACCGCACGTTTCTCCTGCACCTCGGGGGAAAGATCAGCGTCGAGTCCAAGGTGCCGCTGCGTACCCGCGACGACCTGTCGATGGCCTATACG
>JBHEMN010000011.1:0-6447 GCA_046262575.1 Jatrophihabitantaceae bacterium | reverse complement strand
GCCGACGATGTTCGCCGACCCGGATGCGGTGTCGTAGCCCATCTGCACGATGCGGGTGCCTGCCGTGACCAGCCGGCGCAGAACGGCTCGCTCGGCCACGATCTGGGCGTAGTAGCCCGCGTTGGCGGCGGTTGGCACGGTGTTCACCAGGGTGTGCAGGTAGTTCGCGCCGCCCACCCGGACCAGCTGACCGGCGTGCGTCAGCTCGGCCGACACCGTGATGGGGTCGGCCGGCTCGCCCCGGCCGTACAAGTCGAGGATGGCATCGAACACCAGTTGGTGGGCGGGTCGGTAGAAGTCGACGGGGCGCACGACTTCGACGGCGTCGGCGATGGCGTCCTTGGACAGCATCATCGCGCCCAGCACGGACTGCTCGGCCTCGACCGCCTGCGGTGGGGTGCGGTCATACTCCACCGCCGGACCTGAGGCGACCCGCGAGCCCTCAGCCAGCGTCACGAGCTCCCCGCCTCCGCCTGATCGGTCGCGTCCGCACGCACGAAGGCATACCGGGCGGTGCCGACAGTTTGCCGAGTCGGCCCGTCCTGCAGGACTCCGGGAGCGGTGTCGATGAGGCTAGGTGCAGCGCCCGGACCTAGGCAATCCGTGCTGTGCACACAGCTGTGCACAACCCTGTGGGAATCGCCGTGCTGGCTGTAGACGACCGGTGGACAGCGGTGTGGATATCGGTCGCGATCCTGCGTGGCGCCCCGCAGCCGCTCGGACGCGTCATCCACTGGCTGTGGACGGCAGAAACTTTGCGAATGAACGCCGGGTTACCCGGTGGTTGCGTCCGCTAGGCGGCGGAGGACGAACCCGGGCTTCGTCCACAGGAACGGCGACGCGAGTCGCAGACCGGGTTGATCGCTCAGACGGGCGTGACAGTCACCGGCACCGACGCCACAACGTCAGGGTGCAGGTCGACGGTGACGTTGTGTGCGCCGAGGGTCTTGATGTGTCCCGGCAGCTGGATGCGCTTCTTGTCCAGCAGCGGGCCGCCGGCGCTCTTCACCGCGTCGGCGACGTCGGCCGTGGTGACCGAGCCGAACAGCCTGCCGTCCTTTCCGGCGCGTGCGGCAAGGGTGACGGCGAGCTTCTCCAGATCCGCCTTGATCTCGCGAGCGTGCCCGAGGTCGCGAATTTCGCGCGCGTCGCGCGCCCTCTTGATCTGCACGATCTGCTTCTCGGCGCCCTTGGTCCAGTTGATGGCAGCGCCTCGCGGCACGAGGAAGTTTCGGCCGTAGCCGTCGGCCACCTCGACGACGTCGCCGGCCAAGCCGAGTCCCGCGACCTCACGGGTAAGGATGAGCTTCACGTTCTCGCCTCCGATCAGCGTGCGTTCGAGGTATAGGGGAGAAGTGCCATCTCGCGCGCGTTCTTTACCGCCTTGGCGATTTGGCGCTGCTGCTGTGAGCTGACACCGGTGACGCGCCGGGCCCGGATCTTGCCGCGGTCGGAGATGAATTTGCGCAGCAGGTTCGTGTCCTTGTAGTCGATGTATTCGATCTTCGCCGCGAGAAGCGGGTTGGACTTCTTCTTCGGTTTGCGAATCGGTGGCTTAGCCATCGGGGGCATCTCCTGGGGTCATCGTTCGGTCTAGAACGGGGGTTCGTCGGACAGGGCGGCGCCGCCCGCGGCCGGTGCCGAGCCCCACGGGTCATCGGCCGGTGCACTGCCACCGCCGTCCGAGCCTGACGAACCGAAACCGCCGCCGCTGGCCGAGCCGCGCTGAGTCTTGTTGACCTTGGCGCTGGCGTACTTCAGCGACGGCCCGATCTCGTCGACCTGGAGTTCGATGACCGTGCGCTTCTCGCCCTCGCGGGTCTCGTAGCTGCGCTGCTGCAGGCGCCCCTGGGCGATGACACGCATGCCGCGGGTGAGGGACTCGGCGGCATTCTCGGCGGCCTGGCGCCACAGCGAGCAGCGCAGGAACAGCGCCTCGCCGTCCTTCCACTCGTTGGTGTTGCGATCGAAGGAACGCGGCGTCGAGGCGATCGTGAACGACGCCACGGCAGCGCCCGAAGGGGTGAAGCGCAGCTCAGGATCGGCGGTGAGGTTGCCAACCACTGTGATGACGGTGTCGCCTGCCATGACCGGCCTACCGCTCTTCCGGGCGCAGGACCTTGGTCCGCAGCACCGACTCGTTGAGGTTCAGCTGGCGGTCGAGCTCCTGCACCGATGCGGGTTTGGCCTGCAGGTCGATCACCGCGTAAATGCCTTCGGAGTTCTTGTCGATCTCGTAGGCAAGCCTGCGCTTACCCCAGATGTCGACCTTCTCCACCGAGCCGCCGTCCTTCTTGACGACGCTGAGGAACGTGTCAAGCGAGGGAGCGATCGTGCGCTCCTCAAGGCTCGGATCGAGGATGACCATGACTTCGTAATGGCGCATGAGACTGCCGTGCCTCCTGTGGACTGGTCGGCCGCGGACTCTCCGCGGCAGGAGGTGCCCGCGCTACCGGAATATAGGCTCGATCCGACGCACCATTCAGCGCGGATCACGGCAGGCGAACCCGCCCAGCGTACCGGGCCCGAGCATCCATCTCGAAATCGCGGCGAGCGGGAGTCCGTTGGGTACCGCAGCACGGGTAGGAGACACCACAGCGGCGGTGACGGGCGGCGCCGAAGGCTCAGGCGTTGCGGCGCAGCAGGTAGAGCCGCGCGTAGGTAGCCGTGACGAGCGACAGCGCGATGATCGCGATGATGGCCAGCAGCACGGGGAGTTGGGCGGTGGGCGCCTTGTTGGCGGCCAAGTTCACCTTCTTGGTGACCACCCGGGGATTGGCGGCCGCGGCGGTGGACGACCGCGCGCTCGGGGAATCCGCGACGACGGCCACCTGCGGCAGGTTGATACCCAGCGGTGACGCTGCGTTGGCGTCGGGCTGCAGGCCCCCGCCCCCGCCGCCGCCGAGGCCACCCATGGCTTGCTCGGGCACGGTGATTGGCGGCGGGGTGTAGTGCACACCGGCGCCCGAATTCGTGGTCTTTGGGCTCAGGTGCGTCGTGGTGCCGGTGCTGGATCCGGGCAGGCCCGGCAAGGCCGGTAGCGCGGGGAGCGCCGGCAGGGTGGGGATCGGGATGCTCACGTTGATCGGCGGCACGGTGACCTTGATCGGGCCGACGCTGACCGCGGCTTGCGGCGTGCTCACGCTGATCTTGCAGTTGGCGGTGTCGTTCGTGACGTGGATGACGCCCTTCCAACTCAGGGTCGCCCCCGACTTGAGCTCGGAACTGTTCAGCGCAACGGTGACTGCGGACCCGAGAAGGGGCACAAGCGTCACGGACTTCGCGGTCCAGGCCAGCGCGTGATCGCCCGTCGTCAGCGCCGGTTGCCCGACCTTCGGGACCACGGTGGTCTTCCCAGCCAACACCGAGACCGACTGGGCGTGCGTCGTGTTGGCGTCGATCGTGGCGTCGACATTCAGGCCGGAAATCGTGCCGATGAGACCGGTGAGCGCAGTGATCGTCGCCACGTTGATGCCAGCGAGCGAGGAGTTGAACTTGATCGCATCGCCGGGCTTGATCCAAACCTCGGTGCCGCCGGTGGAGACCAGACAGTTGCTGTCAAGCACCCCCGTGACCGTGAACGTCGCGGTGTCAGAGCCGGGGTGGTATGTCGGAATGGGCGTCGACGCATCGGCGGGGCTCGCGGTGGCCAGGATCGCCGCGCTCGTGGCGCCCACGATGCCGGCGCTCAGCGCGCCGGCTATCCAGCGCAGACCCACCCGGGTAGGAGGGCGCTGTTGGTGACGTCCTGGCATCTTTTCTCCTGATTTGTGCCGACCGCTTAGCTGACACCAGCTTAACGTGCCCACGCATATTTAACGAGCCCGCCCAGTCTGGGATACGCGTCGCCGAAACGCCAGCCCACCTGGTCACACCCGCGTCGTAGGGTGCGGGTTATGCCAGTTATCGGTGCCCACGTCGACTCCGTCGATCCGCTGGCCGCGGCGGCCGCCACCGACGCCGCGGCGATCCAGTTCTTCCTCGCCGACCCGCAGGGCTGGAAGGCCCCGGTCGAGCACCAGCACGCGGCCGAGATCCGGGCCAGCGATCTGACCGTCTACGTCCACTCGCCCTACGTGCTCAACGTCGCGACGACGAACAACCGCATCCGCATCCCCAGTCGCAAACTGCTCGCCCAGCATGCCCTGGCCGCGGCCGCAATCGGGGCCAAGGGGCTGATCGTGCACGGTGGTCACGTCAACGCCGGCGACGATCCCGCGGTCGGCGTCGACAACTGGCGTAAGACATTCTCCCGAGCCGCCGACGACGGCGGGTTCGGTCTGCCGGTCCTCATCGAAAACACCGCGGGCGGCAATAACGCGATGGCCCGCCGCTTCGACCGGCTGGCTCGCCTCTGGGACGCGATCGGTGAGTTCGAGCCCGGGTTCTGCCTCGACACCTGTCATGCGCACGCCGGCGGCGAAGACCTCGCCGGCATCGTCGATCGCGTGCTGGCCATCACTGGCCACATCGACCTCGTCCACGCAAACGACAGCCGCGACGAGTTCGACTCCGGCGCCGACCGGCACGCCAACTTCGGCACCGGCCGAATCGACTCCGCGGCCATCGCCGAGGTGTGCCGGGCCGCCGGCAGCGACGTCATCGTCGAGACGCCCGGCGGTCCCGACGGTCAGGGAGCTGACATCGCATTCCTGCGCGCGTCGCTCGTCTCTGCCTGAGCGATCACGTCCCAGGCCGGCGCACCGTCGAAGTACCCACCCCCCGGGTCATCCACCCCGCCGGTGCGCACCACGTCCAGCTCCGGGCGCCACATCTCGCGCATGATGAGGCCGGCGATGCTCAGCAAGAGCACGTCGCGGGCCACCAGCACGACCATCAACCAGCCATATCCGATGCCGTGCTGCGGCTGGCCCGGATTCAATCCGAGCAGCAGCGTCAAAGTGAGAAACCAGACCGCGATCTCAGTGAACTGCCACACCATGTTGAGCCGCCACCGTGGCCGGGCCAGCGCGAGCAACGGCACCAGCCACAGGGAGTACTGCGGGCTCCACACCTTCGTCGTGAGCAGGAAGGCGAGGACGACGAGAAACACCAGCTGTGCCAGGCGGGGCTTGACGGGGGCCCGCAGCCCGATCCACGCGACGATCACGAGCGCGGCGAGCAGGACCGCCGCGACTGCTGCGCCAGGCGGTTTCCAGAACGGTGCGTCGCTGGCCCCCACGCCCACCGATGACAGCGTCCTTCCCATGGCCCACAGCGTGCTGCGTTCGGTGGGCCGATCGATGCTGAATCGATAGAACTCCGACCACCCGCGGTAGTAGGCCAGCGCAATCGGAACGTTCACCGCCAACCACACGAGGGCAGCCGACAAGACCGCCCACCCTGCCGGTGCGTACTTTCTCGTACGGATCGCCAGGATCGCGATCGCGACCAGCAGGAAGGCGGGGTAGAGCTTCGCGGCGGCGCCCAGTCCGATCAGTGTGCCGGCGAGCACAGGATGTCGTCGGGCCCAGGCCCACAGCGCCGCACTGGTGAGCGCCATCGCGAGCAGATCCCAGTTCGAGAACGCATGGATGATCAACAGTGGCGACAGCGCGAAGATTGCCGCGTCGTACGGTCGCCGACGGGCCGCCTGTGCGGTGCCGGCAGTGACCATCAGCCCGCACGCACTGAGCAGTAGGGCGGTGACCGCCCCGAAGATGACGACCTCCGGTGAATTCGCGGCGAGCGCGTGCACGGCGCTGAACAGCAGGACGGTGGGCACCCCGAAAATCACGAAGTCCGTCCAGGTCGGGTGGTGCTTGTGCAGGGCGCGGGTGAACTCGGCCGTGAGCCACATGAAACCACCGGTGAGCACGGGGTACTCGACGCTCGTGTCGCGGTAGGGCACCGCGCCGACGTCGAGGCGTTCGTCGCCCCACAGCGGTACGACGTCGGAGTAACACATGTGCGTGTACTGCTTGTTGCCCGTCCACTGCCCGGTTGCACACGGAGACTTCTGCGCGAAGCCCAGCAGCAGCGTGAAGCAGGTCATCGCCATCACCATGCGCACCGGCGTCCACCAGGACCCCGGCGCGACACCCGCGTGGCGCCCCCACACCCCACCGATGATGCGGCTGGCCCGGCCCGCAGTCGGGTCGGTGTGGCTGGGTGGAAGCAGATCCGCAGCGCGGGGCGCAATATCCGCGGCGGGGGGACGTGGCGGGGCCGCGAAGGTCACTGGTTCATCCTGGCACGGGGCGAATCACGGCACCGAGGACAGCGTGCCGGAAGGAGTTGGCGTCACGGTCGTGCACGACTGACCCAGCAGCACCGGGCTGCATGACACCGACGGCGTCGGTGGTGGTGGCGGCGGCGGCGAAACGGACGTGACCAGCGTCGGCGTCGGCACGGGCGAGAAACCGGTCGTGCGGGTGAAGGACGGCACCGGCGTCGCCGTTGTGGCCGATACCGTGGGTGCCGGTGTGGTCGGCACGCTTGCCGTAC
>JBHEMN010000010.1:0-9243 GCA_046262575.1 Jatrophihabitantaceae bacterium | reverse complement strand
GAGCCAACAGTGGCCGGCTCGTCGAAGCGGCGATCGACGAGGTGATCAACGAGCGCACCAAGGTCGTGTCGTTCGTCTACCAGTCCAACGCATTGGGCACGATAAATCCGGTACGCCGGATCGTCGATCGCGCCAAGGCTGTCGGGGCGCTGTCCATAGTCGACGCCGCGCAGGCGGCACCGCATCTTCCCCTCGACGTCCAGGAATTGGGCGCCGATTTCGTCGCGTTCACCGGTCACAAGCTCTATGGCCCCAGCGGCGTCGGAGTGCTGTGGGGCCGTTATGACCTGCTCGCCGAGCTGCCGCCGTTTCTCGGGGGCGGCGAGATGATCGAGACGGTAGACATGACCGGCACCACGTTCGCCGCGCCGCCGCATCGCTTCGAGGCCGGTACGCCGATGATCGCTCAGGCGGTCGCTCTCGGCACGGCTGTCGACTACGTCGCCGCGCTCGGCATGGGTCAGATCCGCGAGCACGAGAAGATGCTCACCACGTATGCCCTCGAGGGCTTGCAGGCGGTCGACGGCCTGCGCATTATCGGTCCCGCCACGTCGGTCGACCGCGGCGCAACGATTTCCTTCGCCCTGCCCGGCATCCACCCGCACGACGTCGCGCAGCTGCTCGATGAGCAGGGCATCGCCGTGCGCGCCGGACACCACTGTGCGCGCCCGGTCTGCGTCCGTTACGGGATACCCGCGACCACGCGCGCGTCATTCGGCGTCTACACGACCACCGACGAGATTGACGCATTGATCCGCGGCGTGCGTCAAGTCAAAGAGATCTTCACGCGATGAACGCAGAAAGCCTTTACCAGCAGGTCATTCTCGATCATTACAAGCACCCGCATCATCGCGGCCTGCCTGCGGACTTCGACGCCGAGGTGCACCACGTCAACCCGACCTGCGGCGATGAGGTGACGGTGCGCGTGAAGCTCGCCGATGACACGATCGCCGACCTGGGCTGGGACGGCGAGGGCTGCTCGATCAGTCAGGCATCGACGTCGGTCATGAGCGAACTTGTCGTCGGCACGTCGATCGCCGACGCGATGGAGCTTCAGGGCAAGTTCTTGTCCCTGATGCAGGCGCGGGGCCACCCGACGCTGAGCGAGGCCGACGAGGATCGGCTGGACGACGCCCTCGCGTTCGAGGGTGTGTCGAAATACCCGGCCCGCATCAAGTGCGCACTGCTGGGATGGATGGCCATGAAGAGCGCCGTTGCCGAAGCCGGCTGGGGCGAAGGAGTGCCCAGTGCAGAGGAGACATCATGAGCACCGCCACCGCGGTACCTTCCCGCGACGAGATCGACGAGGCGATGCGTGACGTCGTCGACCCCGAACTCGGCATCAACGTCGTCGATCTCGGACTGGTGTACGACGTGCACGTCGAGGACGCCGACGCCGGTCGCGTCATCACGCTGGACATGACGTTGACCTCGGCCGCGTGTCCGCTCACCGACGTCATCGAGGATCAGGCAAATGCGGCGATCACCGGGGGCCCTGCGCCACTGGCATCCGAGCTCAAGATCAACTGGGTGTGGATGCCCCCGTGGGGGCCCGACAAGATCACTGACGACGGCCGCGAGCAGTTGCGCGCGCTCGGATTCAACGTCTGATGCTGGCGGTGCGCGCGTTACGCGCCGTTACCGTCGCCGAGGCGTTCTCGTGGCTAGTGCTGGTCGACGCCGTCTTGCCCGGCGGCGGCCTCGTCGTGGCCCGCCGCGCCGACCTGCAGCCCTCCGCCACCGAGTAGGCCGGGGCGGCGGTCGACCTGGCCGAGCAGCCAGAACTGGCCGGCCGCGGTAAGCAGTCCGAGAGCGAGGCAGCCCGACCAGAGCACCGCGGTGGACAGGGCGAAGCCGGCCGCGCCGAGAAGCGGGCCGAGGAGTCCGGAGGCGCCCCACGCCAGGCCGAGCGCACCGGCGTAGCGGCCGCGCATGTGGGATGGCGCGAGCGCCGCGATCAGCGCCTGGAACGATCCGGCGGTGCCGATCTCGCCGACCGTCCACACGGCCACGGTGACTGCGAACTGCCATGGCCGCTCGCACAGAGCGGTCGCGGCCACCCCTGTCCCGACCAGGGCCATCCCGCCCGGCCAGGCGATTCGATGCGAGATCCGGCCGAGCCAGCCCAGCGTCAGGGGTTGGCCGAGCACGATCAGCACACCGTTGATGGCGATGACGTAGCCGTACACCGACGCGTCCAGACCTGCGTGGGTGATTGCCAGCGGCAGGGTCACATAGACCTGGGAGTACAACACGGCGTAGCAGAACACGAGCAGGGTGGCAACGAGCAACAGACGGTCCGCGCGCAGGAGTCGCACTGGGTCGCCGAGCCGGGCCGCAGGGTGGTCGGTGACCGGCTTCGTCTCGGGGACGAAGCTCAATGCGAGCAGGCCGAACGCCAAAGTGGTGCTCGCATCAAGTATGAACAGCAGGCCGAAGCCTAGGTGCAGGAGCACACCGGCCGACGCGGCGGCGACCGAGAAGCCTAGATTGACTGCCCAGAATCCCAGCGCGTACGCCCGCGCGCGATCTGCCTCGGGAACGAGGTCGGCAACCGCAGCGGTGGACGCCGGCCGGTACATGTCGGCAACCGTGCCGAGGACGAGCACCAAGATGCCGATGAGAAACAGGCTTCGCGCGAAGCTCAAGGTGAACAAGGTCATCGAGGTTGCGCCCAGACTTGCCGCTAGGGTGGTGCGCCGGCCGAACCGGTCGGTGAGGAAGCCGCCGATCGGCTGCGACAAGACCGAGCCGACGCCCCAGACCGCCAGGATCACCCCGGCGGTACGCACCGACACGTGACGCGGCCCGGTCAGATAGAGCACGAAGAACGGCTCTATGAAGGTGCCCGCACGGTTGACCAGGGTGCCGAGCCAGAGCCACCAGAACGGTGCAGGCAGGCCGCCGGTGCTGCTGGCAAACACGCCGCGCCAGCCGCTCGTCTCGACCGTGCGCGCGGCCTGCTCCCCGGCCAGCCTCGGGGGCAGCGCTGGGGCGTCTTCACCGTCTTCGGCGTGCAGGGGCGCGGTGTCCATTACCGTCAACCAAGCACGAAACCCCGACAACAGCGAGCGACTTGTTGGGCCGGCGGAATCTGTGGGCATTCTCGATGGTTGCGTCCTCATGAGCACAGCTACCCGCGGGCGGATCAGGATCGAGAGTTCGACGAAGCGGGTGCGCGCCTACCTGGGCGGGCAACTCGTGGTGGATTCCCTAACGCCGATCATGGTGTGGGAGAAGCCGTACTACCCCACGTACTACTTTCCCATGGCCGATGTAGCCGCCGAGCTCGTCCCCGACGGTGCAGCGCGCTCACCGAGCCGGGGGGAGGCAGTGACGTACACCCTGGTGCTGGGCGAACGGCGCGTGCCACAAGCCGCTCTGCGCTACCCGGACTCGCCCATCGAGGACCTTCGTGACCTGGTGCGAGTCGAGTGGGATGCCATGGACTCCTGGTTCGAGGAGGACGAAGAAGTCTTCGTACACGCGCGCGACCCGTACAAGCGAGTGGACATCCTGACGAGTTCGCGGCACGTGCGAGTCGAGGTGGACGGGGTGACCGTCGCCGAATCCAGCAGCCCGCGACTGCTTTTCGAGACCAGTCTCCCGGTGCGGTACTACCTACCGAAGATGCACGTGCGGATGGATCTGCTCGAGCACAGCGACACGGTGACGAACTGTGCCTATAAGGGGACCGCGGAGCACTGGTCGGTGCGTGTCGGCGATACCTCCCGCCGGGACCTGTTGTGGGGGTACCGCACCCCGTTCCCGGAGAGTCAGAAGATCGCCGGACTCGTCTGCTTCTACAACGAGAAGGTCGACATCTTCGTTGACGGTGTACGGCAGGAACGTCCCCGGACCCAGTTCAGCTGACTGCGAGCATCAGCCCAGGTTGTCGGTGCCGAAAGTGTCACAGGCCCTCGGGTCACCACCCCGGTAGCCCGTCGTGAACCATTTCTTGCGCTGGGTCGACGAGCCGTGGGTGAACGTGTTTTGGTCGATGGTTCCGCTGCCCAGATTCTTCTGGATGTAGTCATCGCCGATTCGTGCGGCAGTGTCCAGGGCCCTGGCAATGTCATCGGCGGTGACGTCGACGATTAGCGGCTTGCCGTTCGCATCGGGGACGGTCGTCGCGTGGTTCGCCCATACGCCGGCGTAGCAGTCGGCCTGCAATTCCAGGCGCACCGAGCCAGATTTCGGGCCGGTCTGTCCCGGCCGCACTTTCGCCTCGGTGCCGAGCAGGTCCTGCACGTGGTGGCCGTACTCGTGCGCCAGGACGTACGCGTCGACGAACAGACCACCCTGCGCACCGAACTGTGTCTTGAGGTCGTCATAGAAGCTCAAGTCGAGATACACGTGCTTGTCGGCGGGACAGTAGAACGGCCCGGACCCGCTGTTCGCGGCGCCGCAGGCCGTCGAGACTCGGCCGGTGAACCAGATCGTCGTGACCGGCTGGTAGCTCCTGCCCAGCTTCGGCAGCTCGCTCGCCCAGTACTGCTGGATCGAGTCGATGTCGGCTACCACTGCGCAGTCGAGGCTGCGGTTGGCGTCCCGGCCGGTGTTGCACTGCGCGGCGACCTGCGTGTTGTCGGCCGTGTGCGCCCCGCTGCCCTGCCCCAGCTGAGCAAGCACGTCGGTGATTTCCTTGCTCCCGCCGTTCGCGCCGAGGTAGCTGACGAGGAGGTAGGCGAGCACCCCGAGCACCCCGAGCCCGCCGCCGCCGACCGCCATCCCGCCGCGACCGCTGGGTAGCAGGCGGCCCAACCCGCCCCCGCCCGACCGGGCGTCCTGGACCTCCGAGGTGTCCAGCGCAGCGTCGTCGTTGTACTTCATGGCGGCTCCCATGGTCGTAACGGTGTGGAAATCCTGCCCATGCGGGCACCGTTAGAATCGAGTCAGATCCTGCAGCTCCGCACTGACCAGTCCGGCCTGCCGCGACCCGTCACCTACCAGGAGCCGTCCCGCCATGATCACCGCAACGGACCTCGAGCTGCGCGCCGGGGCGCGCATCCTGCTTGATCCGACGACCTTGCGCGTCCAGCCGGGTGACCGGATCGGTTTGGTCGGTCGCAACGGGGCCGGCAAGACGACGAGCCTACGCGTCCTTGCCGGAGAAACCCTTCCGCACGCGGGACGGCTGGAGCGCAAGGGGCCCGTCGGCTACCTCCCCCAGGACCCGCGCACCGGCGATCTCGACGTCATCGCCCGCGACCGGGTGCTGTCGGCACGCGGACTGGATGCGCTCGTCAGCGACATCGCCAAGGTCTCGATCCAGCTGGCCGAAACGCCGCACGACGACGCGCTGGTGCGCCGCTACGGCACTCTCGAGGATGACTTCGCCACCCTAGGTGGATACGCGGGCGAGAGCGAAGCTGCCCGGATCTGCGCCAACCTCGGACTGCCCGAGCGGGCGCTCGTACAGCCACTGCGCACGCTGTCCGGTGGTCAGCGCCGACGCGTGGAACTGGCCCGCATCCTGTTTGCCGATTCCGGTGGGGATCCCACCACGCTTTTGCTCGACGAGCCGACCAACCATCTCGACGCCGACTCGATCACCTGGCTGCGTGACTTCCTGCGCCAGCACACGGGGGGACTGATCCTCATCAGCCACGATGTCGGACTGCTCGATGCCGTGGTGAACAAGGTCTGGAATCTCGACGCCAACCGGGCCGCGCTGGATGTCTACAACGTCGGCTGGAAGACCTATCTGCAACAACGTGAGACCGACGAGCGCAGGCGACACCGTGAGCGGGCCAACGCTGAACGCAAGATTGAGACACTCAGGAGCCAAGCCGACAAGATGCGAGCGAAGGCGACGAAGGCCCGCGCGGCCCACCAGATGGACCGCCGCGCCGCCGCGCTGGCAGCGGGCGTGGCCGCGGTGAGAGCGCACGACAAGGTCGCCCGGCTGCGGTTCCCGGCACCGGCGGCGTGCGGGCGGACTCCACTGACAGCCGCCGGGCTGTCCAAGTCGTACGGCTCGCTCGAGGTCTTCACCGACGTCGACCTGGCCGTCGACCGAGGTGCGCGGGTGGTCGTGCTGGGGCTCAACGGCGCGGGCAAGACGACGTTGCTGCGCCTGCTCGCGGGCATCGACGCCCCCGATACGGGCGAGGTCGTGCCCGGTCATGGTTTGCGCCTGGGCTACTACGCACAGGAGCACGAGACGCTCGACCACGACCGGACGGTCCTCGAAAACATGCGTACCTCCGCATCGGCGGCCATGGCGCCGGGACACGAGAGCTACAGCGACACCGACCTGCGCAGGATCCTGGGAGCCTTCCTGTTCTCCGGCGACGACGTCGACAAGGCCGCCGGTGTCCTGTCCGGGGGCGAGAAGACCCGTCTGGCCCTGGCCATGCTGGTGACGAGTGCCGCGAACGTGCTGTTGCTCGACGAGCCGACGAACAATCTCGACCCGGTCAGCCGGGGTCAGGTTCTCGACGCACTGCGCACCTATGCCGGGGCGATCGTGCTGGTCACCCACGACGAGGGAGCGGTCCAAGCGCTGGCGCCGGAGAAGGTGATCTTGCTTCCCGACGGCATCGAGGACAATTGGAGTCCGGACCTCGCGGACCTGATCGCGCTTGCGTGAGCGCGCCTGGCTGGCATGGATTGGCCGGGTCGTCTGGTTCTGGGTCCGACCACTTCGGGTGCGCCGCGTCCGGCGAGCGCCGTCGGCACGCGATGGACGTGTCGATCTTGCCGCCCGAGCGACGGTGGATGTATCAATCGCGTTGAGGGACAAGCGCGGCAGTTCCCGCCAAGACCTGTGCAGGCCACTGCTGCGAGATGTGGAGGAAGACGCAATGGCCGTACTGAAGAAGGGCGCCCGCATCACCGGTTCGGAGCGAAACAGGCTCGCGCTCGACCTGAGGAAGCAGTACGACAAGGGCCGCAGCATCCGCGAACTTGCCGATTCCCACGGGCGGTCCTATGGGTTCGTGCACCGAGTGCTGTCCGAATCGGGGGTCTCGCTCCGCGGTCGCGGTGGGGCCACCCGGGCCAAGGCGAAGGGCAGGTAGCGCTGAGCGCGACCCCGTCGACCGGGCCGATTGACATCCCGCCTGAGGCGGGCTTTCACCTCGGTCTGAGCGCCGAAGTCGCGACGATCACGCTCAACCGCCCCGAGAGACTCAACTCGCAGAACCCGCACACCTGGACCTGGCTCGCGTACGTCGCCGATGCGCTGCCCGGAACGGTGCGCGTCGTCGTGCTGCGTGGTGAAGGCCGGGCCTTCTCCGCCGGCCTGGACCGCGCCATGTTTTCGGCGGACGGCGTAGCCGGGGTACCCGGCGTGCTCGCGCTCGCCGCGGGTCCCGCGGAGGACACCACCCGCCAGATCGCCGCCTGGCAGCGCGCCTTCGACTGGCGCTCGCGACCGGCACTGATCAGCGTCGCAGCCGTGCACGGACACGCCATCGGTGCCGGGTTCCAGCTCGCGCTCGGAGTGGACATCCGCATAGTCGCCGACGACACGCAGTTCACCATGGCCGAGCCGACGCTCGGGCTGGTGCCCGACCTCGGCGGCACCAAGCGCCTCGTCGACCTGGTCGGCTACTCCCGCGCGGCGGAGATCTGCCTGACCGGCCGGCGGGTGGGCGCCGCGGAGGCACTGGCCATCGGCCTGGCCTCGAGCGTCGTACCGTTGGCCGACCTGGACGAGGCGGTAGGTCGCACCGTGTCCGCCCTGCTCGCTGTCGACCGGGACGCCGCAGCCGAGACGAAGGCGTTGCTGCTGGGCGCCGCGGCGCGTACCCAACCCGAGCAGGAGGCCGCCGAGCGCGATGCCCAGTACCGTCGACTGCGTGCACTGACCGACGCGGACCCGGTTGGCGGCGGCGAGGCTTGACCCGCGCCCGGCTTGCGCCGAGGGAACATCCACCGGTGTGCGGGTGTTAGCCGAGCCGGAGGTAGCAGATGTCGATGGACTCCCTGCAGGCGATGCGCATGATGCGCTCGATGCACCGCGGCGACAATTCCGTCGTCGACCGGCAACTGCCGCCGGGAACCTGGCACCGGGTGTTGCGCTTCGCCAAGCCCTACCGCACAGACCTGCTCGTGTTTCTCGCCATCGTGATAGCCGACTCTCTGATCGGTGTCGCAACCCCCGTCCTGGCCGGACGCGTTGTCAACGAGATCACCGGGCACGGCGCAGTCGGCGCCGTGGTCAAGATCGCGTTCGTCATCGCCGGGCTGGCCGTGATCGATGCGATGCTGTCCTTCGCGCAGCGCTGGTATTCGGCACGCATCGGTGAGGGCTTGATCTTCGACATGCGCACGTCGGTGTTCGATCATGTCCAGCGAATGCCGCTCGCGTTCTTCACCCGAACCCAGACCGGTGCGCTGGTCAGCCGATTGAACAACGACGTGCTCGGCGCCCAGCAGGCCTTCACCTCGACGCTGTCCGGTCTGGTCTCGAACGTGGTGAGTCTGGTCCTGACGGCGGCCGTGATGTTCTCGCTGTCATGGCAGATCACCGCCCTGTCGCTGGTCATGCTGCCGGTGTTCGTCATTCCGGCCCGCCGCATCGGCGCCCGCCTGCAGAGCATCACCCGCGAGTCCTACAACCTGAACGCGTCGATGAACTCGACCATGACCGAGCGGTTCAACGTCGCCGGAGCGCTGCTCGTGAAACTCTTCGGTCACCCGGCGGACGAGGACGCGTCCTTCCGGGCCCGCGCGGCTCGCGTGCGCGACATCGGCGTCACCTCGGCCATGTACGGCCGCGCGTTCTTCGTCGCGCTCACGCTGGTTGCGTCGTTGGCCCAGGCTCTCGTTTACGGTTTGGGTGGCTATTACGCGATCAAGGGGGAACTGTCGGCCGGGACCGTCGTCACCCTCGCGCTGTTGCTCACGCGGCTGTACGGGCCGCTCACCGCCCTGTCGAACGCACGGGTGGACGTCATGAGCGCGCTGGTCAGCTTCGACCGGGTGTTCGAGGTACTCGACCTGCCACCCATGATCGACGACGCCGCCGACGCGACCGAACTGCCGCTCGAGGCGGGCAGCGTGGAGTTCGTCGATGTGCGCTTCTCCTACCCGATGGCCCGCGAGGTGTCCCTGGCCTCCCTCGAGGATGTCGCCGTGCTCGATGATGCGCCGTCGCAGGAGGTGCTGCACGGGGTGTCGTTCAGGGCGCAGCGGGGCGAGATGATCGCCTTGGTCGGGCCATCCGGCGCCGGTAAGACGACGATCAGCCAACTCGTGCCGCGCATCTACGATGTGCGCGCGGGCCAGGTG
>JBHEMN010000009.1:0-4086 GCA_046262575.1 Jatrophihabitantaceae bacterium | reverse complement strand
CCAGGCGATCCGGCGTACCCGCGCGGGACTGAAGGATCCGAAGCGCCCGGGCGGGTCGTTCATCTTCGCCGGGCCGTCGGGGGTGGGCAAGAGCGAGCTCTCCAAGGCATTGGCCGAGTTCCTCTTCGGTGACGAGGACTCTCTCATTCAGCTCGACATGAGTGAGTTCCACGACCGTTACACCGTTTCCCGGCTGGTCGGCGCCCCTCCTGGTTACGTCGGCTACGACGAGGGCGGACAGCTGACCGAGAAGGTCCGGCGGAAGCCGTTTTCGGTGGTCCTCTTCGACGAGATCGAGAAGGCGCACCCGGACGTCTTCAACACGCTCTTGCAAATCCTCGAGGACGGTCGGCTAACCGATGGTCAAGGCCGTGTTGTCGACTTCAAGAACACCGTCCTCATCCTCACGTCCAATCTGGGCACCCGCGACATCGCCAAGGCCGTCTCGCTGGGATTCCAGGGCGCGCACGATACGCAGAGCAACTACGAGCGGATGAAGCAGCGGGTGACCGACGAGCTCAAGAAGCACTTCCGCCCCGAGTTCCTCAACCGCATTGACGACGTGATCGTGTTCCACCAGCTCTCCGAAGAGGAGATCGTCAGCATCGTCGACCTCATGGTGGCCAGGGTCGATGTCCAGATGCGCAACAAGGACATGGGCCTGGAGCTGACCGAGTCGGCCAAGCGGCTGCTGGCGCACAAGGGCTACGACCCGGTGCTGGGGGCTCGCCCGTTACGGCGGACGATCCAGCGCGAGATCGAGGACGCGCTGTCGGAGAAGATCCTCTTCGGTGAGTTGCAGCCCGGGCAGATCGTGCTGGTCGATACCGACGGCGAGGGCGAGGCCGCGCACTTCACCTTCCGCGGTGAGGCCAAGCAGCCGATGATCACAGTGCCGGACGCACCGCCGGTCGACCTGGCCGGCGGCGCGGCCTAGTTGATCCAGCAGTAGGTCGTCGCCGCCAGCGGGGAGCCAGGACCATCGCCTAGCCCGGGCCCGGTCCTCGGTTGGCGGCGCGCGGGCGGCCGGACGTGCTGGTCAACAGCGCCTGGACTGCTAGCTGCCGGCGAGTTCCAACAGCCGGGTGACGGTGTTCCAGTTGCGCGAGGTGGCGGTGACTGCAAGCTGCTTCTCCCAGAACGAGTTCGACATCTTGGACTGATGCACGCCGTTCGGGTACCACAGATACAGCTCGCGCCGTCCGGCCCGGAATTGTTCCGGGGCGAAGGTGTCGGGATCGACGGCGGCCAGCCTGTCGCGATCTGGCGCCGCGGACAGGAACGCCACGAGGTACCTGGCGCCGTCGGTGGCCACGTCAGCGAGGGGGTTGCCGGCGACGACCTCCGCCAGCTCCGCCTCGCTCCGTACCAGCACCTTGACCTGCAGCCGGAGGTCGCGAGCAATTGCCTTCTCAATTGCGCCGGCGATCTTGTCCGAGCCGGTCGAACCGCTGGTGAGCAGGGCGTTGCCGCTCTGCAGGTGGGTCTTGACATCCGAGTAACCCAGGTTGGTGAGCAACTCGCGCAGGTCGGCCATCGCCAGTCGCTGGTGCCTACCGACGTTGATGCCGCGTAGCAGGGCCACGCACCTAGGCACATCTCCTCCTCCGCTCCGGCCGGCCACGACCCGGACCGCTAGGTCCGATGTCCGCCAGCTAGGCGGCCGGCAGACCGGCAAGATCGTAGACATGACCACCACAACAGCACCGCCCGTCCTCCGGATCGGTGCCGTACCACCGGCTGAGCTGCGCCGCATCCGCAGCGAGCAGCACGACGACCACGGCAACGAGCTGATCGGCCTGCTCGACGACGCCGGTGGGGCGCCGCTGCGCTGCTGCCTGCGTGACTCCCGCTCCGGCGAGCGGATCGCACTGATTGCGTACTCGCCGTTTTGCCGGCCCGGGCCGTACGCAGAGGTCGGGCCGATCTTCATCCACGCGCAGGAGTGCGACGGCTACCGCGATCAGGACCGCTATCCCGACGCGTTCCGGACCCGCGCCCAGGTGTTGCGCGCCTACCGCGCGGACGGCACGATCACCGGCGGCACGGTGCTGCAACGCGGTGACAGCCCCGAGCAGGTGGCTGCTGAGCTGTTTGCTGACCCCGAGGTCGAACTGTTGCACGCGCGCAACGTGGTGCACGGCTGCTTCATGTTCGAGATCCGTCAGCCGGGCAGGACGAGATCACCGTCGGGCCGCCGCTCCACCAACCGGTCAGCGACCAGGGAGGCCAATGCGCGGGCGCGCTGACCGGGGTCCGGCCAGGCTGCATCGAGATCTGCGCGTCGCACCGGGTCCGGCGTCGCCCGCAACACGGCCAGCAGCCGGCCCCGGGCCTGCCGGTGGGTGCCGGCGTAGGGCGCCGCGGCTCGCGTCGCCGTTGCGGGCGGGTAGCCGGCGTGCCGCCACGCGCAGCCGCCAGCCACCGGGCATTGGCGGCAGTGCGGGGCCCGGACGGTGCACACCAGCGCCCCGAGCTCCATCAGCCCGGCGGCGAACCGCACCGCCGCGGCCGGATCGGCCGGCACGAGCGGGGCGACCAATGCCTGATCCTGCGACGGCGGCGCCATGTCGTCCAGACCGCGCACCAGCCTGGTCACCACCCGGCGGACGTTGACGTCCACGACCGCATGCGGGCGGCCGTATGCAAAGGTCGCGACCGCGCGGGCGGTGTAAGGCCCGACACCGGGCAGTGCGAGTAGCTCAGCCAGTTCGGCCGGGATCAGCCCCGAATGGGATTGCACGACCGCGACGGCGCACTCGTGCAACCGCAGGGCGCGGCGCGGGTAACCCAGCTGCCCCCAGGTCCGCACTGCTTCCCCGGCCGGCGCGGCGGCCAGCGCTGCGGGCGTCGGCCAACGCTGCAGCCAGGCCGTGTACACCGGCACGACGCGGCGCACCGGCGTCTGCTGCAGCATCACCTCGCTGACGAGCACCGCCCACGCGTCGACGCCCGGACGCCGCCAGGGCAGCTCGCGCGCCGCGCCGGCGTACCACTGCATCACGGTTGTGGCGATCTGCACGTCGCCGATGCTCGCACGGCGCGCCGTCGGCGGCGCCGGCCCGCGCGGAGTTACGGTCGCCGGTGTGCGGACAACCGTGGGCCCGCTGGCTCCGGAGGTCTACTGGCGTCGCCGGTTGACCGTACTCGGCGTGCTCATCGTCGCCATGTTCGTCGTCCGTGCCTTTGCCGCGAGCGACACCTCACGCGCCGGCCGGACCATTGCGCACCCGCGCACAGCGGCAGCCGGCCCGCAGGCGGGCACCACGGCGCATCCGTGGATGCCGCAGATGGCAGTGGTATCGCCGACGCCGCACGCGTCAGCGCCGACCGGCAAGGCCCGGGTGCCCGCGTCGCCGGCGGCCATCCCGCCGTGCGCCAACACGGACCTGAGCTTGACCGCGGCAACGGATGCCCGAACCTACCGGGTCGGTGCCAAGCCGAAGCTGACCATGACTGTGCGCAACATCAGCGGCCACGCCTGCCGGCGTGACCTCGGCGCCGCCGCTCGCGAGCTGATCATCACGTCCGGTTCGGCGCACACCTGGTCCAGCTCGGACTGCCAATCCGGTGTCCGGGCAACCGCGCCGTCGGTGCTGCCGGCGGGCGCGCTGCGGACATTCTCGACCGAGTGGACCGGACAGCGGTCACTGCCCGGCTGCGCCGGATCGCGAGCGGGCGCGACGGCGGGTACGTACCGCCTTCAGGCCCGACTGGGGACGTTGCACAGCGCCAGCCGGGTGTTCCACCTGGTTTGAGCGGCGGACCGTCAGACGTAGCGCTCGAGGATCGACGACTCGGCCAGCCGGGACAGGCCTTCGCGGACGCTGCGGGCCCGAGTCTCGCCGACTCCGTCGACCGCCTGCAGGTCGTCGACCGTCGCTGCGAGCAGCTTCTGCAGGCCGCCGAAGTGCTCCACCAGACGGTCGATGACCGTGCCCGGCAGCCGGGGTACCTTGGCCAGCAGGCGATACCCACGGGGACTGACCGCCCCGTCGAGCGCCTCGGTCGTGCCGGGGAAGCCGATCGAGCGGGCGACCAGCGACAGATCGAGCAGGTCGGTGGCCGAGAGCGCTTCGAGGTCGA
>JBHEMN010000008.1:0-9813 GCA_046262575.1 Jatrophihabitantaceae bacterium | reverse complement strand
GCAGCGCGTAGCCGTCCAGCTTGCCCTTGAGCCCCGGCAGGACAAGGCCGATCGCCCGCGCGGCGCCGGTGGAGGTGGGGACGATGTTGATCGCCGCGGCGCGGGCCCGGCGCAGGTCGGCGTGCGGTGCATCCTGCAGGTTCTGGTCCTGCGTATAGGCGTGAATCGTGGTCATGAGGCCGCGTTCGATCCCGAAGGTGTCATCGAGCCCCTTGGCCAGGGGCCCGAGACAGTTCGTAGTGCACGATGCATTGGAGATGATGGTGTGCTTCGCGTCGTCGTATGCGTCATCGTTGACGCCCATCACGATCGTGACGTCCTCGTCGGTGGCCGGGGCTGAGATGATGACCTTCTTCGCTCCGCCGGCATCGACATGTTTGCGGGCGTCGGCGGCCTTGGTGAACAAGCCGGTCGACTCGATGACGACGTCGACGCCCAGATCGGCCCACCGCAGGTCCGCCGGGTCGCGCTCAGCCAGGATCTTGATCGTGTGGTCGCCGACCTTGATGCCGCCGGTGGTAACGCTCACGGGCTGGGCGAGGCGACCGAGCACGCTGTCGTACTTGAGCAGGTGGGCCATTGTCGCGACGTCGCCCAGGTCATTGGCCGCCACGAGCTCGATGTTTGCTCCCGACGCGGTTATCGCACGGAAGAAATTGCGGCCGATGCGGCCGAAGCCGTTGATGCCCACACGAACAGTCACTGCAAAGACTCCTTGATGGCGGTTACTACCTGGGGCGGCGCGGCGGCGCTGCACGGGCGCACGGTGGGAAGCGTATCGGGTCCTGCCGATGCCGCTCGGGCTAGGCATCGGACGGATCCGCTACGGGGCGAGCATCTCGGGGGTGACGGCCGACTCGGTGTCGGGGATGCCCTGGTCGTTAGCGCGCTTGTCTGCCATCGCCAACAGCCGGCGGATACGACCGGCGACTGCATCCTTGGTCATCACCGGGTCCGAGAGCGCGCCGAGTTCCTCGAGGGAGGCCTGCTTGTGCTCCAGTCTCAGCCGGCCGGCCTGTAGCAGGTGGTCGGGGGCGTCGTCGGCGAGAATCTCCAAGGCCCTTTCGACCCGGGCGCCGGCTGCAACGGCAGCACGCGCCGACCGCCGCAGGTTGGCGTCGTCGAAGTTGGCCAGGCGGTTTGCGGTAGCGCGCACCTCGCGGCGCATGCGCCGCTCCTCCCATGCCATCACAGACTCGTGCGCGCCGATCCGGGTGAGCAGCGCGCCGATCGCGTCACCGTCGCGCACCACGACGCGATCGCTGCCCCGCACCTCCCGCGCCTTGGCTGAGATACCCAGGCGCCGACCCACGCCGACCAGCGCCAACGCGGCTTCAGCCGACGGGCAGGTGATCTCCAGCGCGCAGGCCCGGCCCGGCTCGGTGAGCGAGCCGTGTGCCAGGAACGCGCCGCACCACGCCGCTTCGGCGTCACCCAGTCCCCCGGCCACGACGTGATGGGGAAGTCCCTTGATCGGCCGCCCGCGCAGGTCGATGAGCCCTGCCTGCCGAGCCAGTCCCTCGCCGTCCTTGGCGACCCGCACGAGGTAGCGACTGCCTTTGCGCAGGCCTCCGGCCGCAACGATGTGTACTTCGGAGCCGTAGCCGAAAATCTCGGCAATCTCCTTGCGCAGCCGGCGCGCCACCGACCCTGTGTCCAGCTCCGCTTCGATGACGATGTGGCCGCCGATGAGGTGCAGCGCCCCGGCAAACCTCAGCATCGTCGCCATCTCGGACTTGCGGAACGACAGCTTGGCCACCGGCACGCGGCTCAGTTCGTCCTTCACCGAAGCAGTCATCGCCATACGTGCTCCCCTTCGGTCACCGCGAGCTCGAGGGCTTGCGCAAAGGCCTCGCTCAGCCGCTTCGGATCGTGGCGTTCCGCACTGTCTTCGGCGGCGAGCTTCGAGACTACGAGACTCGCGCCGATCGCGCGCGCGTAAGCCCTCAGTTCCGTCACGTCCGGGGTGGCATCGGCGTCGGCGAAGACCGTGTCGACACGCAGCCCGCCGAAGGTCTGCGCGTGGTCGAGCAGCACCCGCAACAGGTCCTGCGGTGAGTAGCCGTCGGTCTCGCCCACCTGTGGCACGAGATTGAGCGTGACGAAGATCCGAGCGTGGGTGCACGCGAGCGCACGACCCAGTTCGCGAAGCAGCAGATGTGGAATGACGCTGGTGAACCAGGAACCCGGCCCCAGCACGACGACATCGGCCTCTCGCACCGCGTCGACCGCCGCCGCGCACGCCGGGGCCCCAGGGGGCAACAGCCGCACGGCACGGACCCGTCCTGGCGTCGCGGCGATCGACGACTGGCCGCGAATCTGCCGGCTACGGCCGGGGTTTTCGGGGTCGAACCGATCTGCCTCGGCCACCAGGTCGAGAGGAACGGGGCTCATGGGCAGCACGCGGCCCACCGAACCGACCAGTTCGCCGAGCCAGGACAGCGCGCCGACCGGATCGGTGTCGCGTTCGAGAAGACCGGTCAACAGCAGGTTGCCCAACGGGTGGCCGGCGAGCACGCCGCTGCCACCAAGCCGATGCTGCAGCAGTTCGGCCCAGGCCCGCTGTTGCGGCTCGTTACCGGCGAGCGCGACCAGCGCCATGCGCAGATCACCGGGCGGCAGCACGTTCAGCTCTCGCCGGATGCGGCCCGACGATCCGCCGTCGTCCGCGACAGTGACCACCGCGGTCAGATCCGTCGTGATCAGCCGAAGTGCAGACAGGGACGCATGCAGGCCGTGCCCGCCGCCGAGCGCAACGGTGCGCACCGGGTCACTCACGGCCCAGATCCCGGTGCACGACCGTCGTGCGCACGCCGGTGGCGCAGAGCCGGTCAGCGAGCTGCTGTGCCATGACGACCGAGCGATGCTTGCCCCCGGTGCAGCCCACCGCGAGAGTGAGGTATCGCTTGCTCTCGCGGATGTAACCGGCGCCGATGATCGCGAGAATCTCGGCGTACCGGTCGAGGAACGTTCCCGCGTCCTGCTGACCCAGGACGTAATCACGTACCTCGTCCTCCCGTCCGGTGAGCTCACGAAGGTCGGGAATCCAGTACGGATTGGGCAGGAATCGCACGTCGACAACGAGGTCGGCGTCAACCGGTAGGCCGTACTTGTATCCGAATGAGACAACGGTGGCCCGCAGTTCCGGCCCGCCCTCGAGCGCGCCACCTTCGGTGAACGCAGCTTCGATGGCCCGCCGCAGCTCGTGGACGGAGCGGTTGCTGGTATCCAGGACGAGATCGGCCTCGCCGCGCAGGCCCTCGAGCAGGTGGCGCTCGGCGGCGATACCGTCGACAAGGCGGCCGTCTCCCTGGAGGGGATGCTCACGGCGCACATTCTCGAAGCGACGCACCAGCACCTCGTCGCCAGCCTCGAGGAACAGCACGCGCGGGCTCAGTCCGCGCTCACCGAGCTCGCGGATGACCCCGCGTAGGTCGGAGGAGAACGCCCGACTCCGGACGTCCATGACTACCGCCAGTCGGGTGACGGCGCCCTGGCTGCGGCTGCCGAGATCGACCAACGTGGCGACGAGCTCGGGCGGCAGGTTGTCCACGACGAAGTAGCCGAGGTCTTCGAAGCATTTCGCGGCCGTACTTCGTCCCGCCCCGGACAGCCCGGTGACAATCACCGTTTCCAGTGCGCCCTGCACAGGCTGCTCGGTCTCGGTCACGTCCGCTCCTCCGCTGCGTCAGCACCATCCTCGCCCGATGCCGCGTCGGCGGGTTCGGTGGTGCCCGTATCGAGTATCTCGCCGGTCGAGACGTTGACCGCGGGCTTCGCGGAGTCCTTCGCGTCGTTGGCGAATCCGGCCACGATCGCCTCCGCGGTGCTGCGCCCGATCCCCCGGACTGCAACGAGTGCGTCCACGTCGGCCGCCCGCAGCCTGCGCACTGAGCCGAAGTGAGTCAGCAGCGCCTTGCGTCGCGCCGCACCCAGCCCGACGATGCCGTCGAGCGCGGACACGGTCATCGCCTTGGACCGCTTCTCGCGATGGAAGGTGATTGCGAAGCGGTGCGCCTCGTCGCGCACCCGCTGCAGCAGGTAGAGGCCCTCCGAGGCGCGGGGCAGGATCGCTGGGTACGCCTCGCCGGGGCGCCAGACTTCCTCCAACCGCTTGGCCAGGCCCACCAGCGCGATGTCGTCGATGCCGAGATCCTCGAGGACTGCCTGCGCGGCCGCGACCTGCGGTGCGCCGCCGTCGACGACGATGAGGTTGGGCGGATAGGCGAACTTGCGGGCCCTCCCGGTTGCCGGGTCGATGCCGCGCCGGCCCTGTTCGGCTGCCCCTTGGATCGCGTCGGCAGCGGGGTTGGGATCGGCGTCGGCGCCTTCGGCGACCTGCTCATCCAGATAGCGCGCGAACCGCCGGCGCACCACCTCGGCGATCCAGCCGGTGTCACCCGTCCCACTGGCGGTATCGCGCATCGTGAAGCGGCGGTATTCACTCTTTCGGGCCAGGCCGTCCTCGAAGACGACCATGCTGGCGACGACGTTCGTGCCCTGCACATGGCTGATGTCGAAGCACTCGATGCGCAGCGGGGCGACGTCGAGGCGCAGCGCCTCCTGCAGCTCGCCCAGCGCCAGAGATCGCGCGGTGAGGTCAGCCGCCCGCTTGAGCTTGTGCTGACTCAGCGACTGGGCCGCGTTGCGGGCGACAGTGCGCTGCAACGCCTTCTTGTCGCCGCGTTGGGGCACCCTCAGCTGCACCCGCGCGCCACGCCGCCCACCGAGCCACTCGGTCAGTGCTGCGGCGTCGTCCGGGAGCACGGGCACCAGCACCTCGCGCGGGATGCCGGAGCTGGCGGCTCCTTCGGATTCGGCGCCGTAGAACTGGGTGACGAACTGCTCGACGAGATCCCCCAGGGTCATTTCGTCGAGCTTGTCGACCACCCAGCCCCGCTGGCCACGCACTCGCCCGCCGCGGACGTGGAAGACCTGGACCGCGGCTTCGAGGTCGTCCTCGGCGAACGCGACGACGTCGGCGTCCGTGCCGTCGCTGAACACGACGGCCTGCTTCTCCATCGCCCGGCGCAGCGCCTCGAGATCGTCGCGCAGCCGCGCGGCGAGCTCGAACTCCAGCGCCTGGCTGGCCTCGGTCATCCGGCGGTCCAGGCGCTTCATCATCAGGTCGGTCTTGCCGGCCATGAAGTCGCAGAAGTCCGCCACGATCGCCCGGTGCTCCTCGGCGCTCACGCGGCCCACGCAGGGCGCGCTGCACTTGCCGATGTAGCCGAGCAGACACGGCCGGCCGATCTGCCCGGCGCGTTTGAACACGCCGGCAGAGCAGGTGCGGGCCGGAAACACCCGCAGGAGCAGGTCGAGAGTCTCTCTGATGGCCCACGCATGCGAGTACGGGCCGAAGTACCGCACGCCCTTGCGTTTCGTGCCGCGCATCACCTGCAGCCGCGGGTACTCCTCGTAGCGCGTGACCGCCAGGAACGGGTAGGACTTGTCGTCGCGATAGCGGACGTTGAAACGCGGATCGAACTCCTTGATCCAGGTGTATTCGAGTTGCAGCGCCTCTACCTCGGTGCGCACCACCGTCCACTCGACGCTGCCGGCGCTGGTCACCATCTGGCGGGTGCGCGGGTGCAGGGCGCAGACGTCGGCGAAGTAGGAATTCAGCCGCTGACGCAGGCTCTTGGCCTTGCCGACGTAGAGCACGCGGCCGCGCTCGTCGCGGAAGCGGTAAACCCCAGGCCCAAGCGGAACGGTGCCCGGCGCAGGCCGGTAGGTGGACGGATCGGGCACGCGTCGAGCCTAGTCAGCGGCTCGGAGCGTTCGGGCGCGCCGCGTGCTCACCACGTCGCGGGTGGTCCCTGCGCGTGAGTTCGGCGCGGACACCCAGGGGTGCCTACGCCGGTGCGGCGTAGGCGTTGATCTCGGCGAGCAGTGCTACCCGGCCCGGCTCGTCGAGGAAGGACGCCGTGACGGCCGCACGGGCCAGGTCGGCGACACCACTCTCGTCGAGCTCGAGAAGCGCCGCCGCTACCGCGTACTCGTGATTGAGGGTCGTCGAGAACATGTGCGGGTCGTCGGAGTTGATGGTGACGGGCCCCCCTGCCGCAACGAGGACCGGCAGCGGGTGCTCGGCGAGCGACGGCACCGAGCGGGTGCGCACGTTCGATGTCGGGCAGACCTCGAGCGGGATTCGCCGGTCCCGCAGGTGTTCCATCAGCCGGGAATCGCCGGCGGCGGCGATGCCGTGACCGATGCGGTCGGCCTTGAGGTGGGTCAGCGCGTCCCAGATGGTCTGCGGCCCCGTCGACTCCCCCGCGTGCGGCACGCTGCGCAATCCCGCAGCGCGCGCAGCCGCGAAGTGCGGCGCGAACTGCTTGCGGCTCACGCCAAGTTCGAGACCGCCCAGCCCGAAGCTGACCAAACCGTCGGGCCGCTGTCTCAAGGCCACGTCGAGCGTGAGGTCGGCTGACGGAACTCCGGCCTCGCCGGGAATGTCGAAACACCAGCGCAGCTGCACGCCATGGTCGCTCGCGGCGCGGCGACGGGAGTCCTCGACCGCCTCACAGAACGCCTCGGCGGGGATGCCTCGCACGATCGACGAGTACGGCGTGAGGGTCAGTTCCGCATAGCGCACATTCTGCGCGGCCAGATCGCGGGCGATCTCGTAGGTCAGTGTCCAGACGTCGGCCGGATCCCGGATGAGGTCGACCACCGAGAGGTATACCTCCACGAAGTGCGCGAAGTCGGTGAACGTGAAGTAGTCGACCAGCAGCGCGGGATCGGCCGGCACTGGTGAGGAGCCCTCGTGGCGGGCGGCGAGGTCGGACACGATTCGGGGCGAGGCAGATCCGATGTGGTGGACATGGAGTTCGGCCTTCGGCAACCCGGCGATGAAGACGTCCAGCGCCGTCATGCGCCCAGGGAGCTCTTGGCACGCGGGCGGGGTCGTCGCGCGGATGTGGGCGCGCGCCGCGCCCGGAGCATGTGCTTCAGGAACTGGCCGGTGTAGGACCCGGCGACGTCCACGACGTCTTCGGGGGTGCCCTCGGCCACGATGGTGCCGCCGCCGGACCCCCCCTCGGGACCCATGTCGATGACCCAGTCGGCCGTCTTGATGACATCGAGGTTGTGTTCGATGACGATCACCGAGTTGCCCTTGTCGACGAGGGAGTGCAGCACGCCGAGCAGCTTGCTGACATCCTCGAAGTGCAGGCCGGTCGTGGGCTCGTCGAGGACGTAGATCGTGCGCCCGGTCGAGCGCTTTTGCAGCTCGGAGGCAAGCTTCACCCGCTCTGCCTCCCCGCCGGACAGCGTCGGGGCCGGCTGGCCGAGGCGGACGTAGCCGAGCCCGACGTCGACGAGGGTGTCGAGGTGGCGCGCGATTCGGGTGATCGGTGCGAAGAACTCAGCAGCATCCTCGATCGGCATCCCGAGCACTTCGCTGATCGTCTTGCCCTTGTAGTGCACCTCGAGAGTCTCGCGGTTGTACCGGGCGCCCTTGCACACCTCGCACGGGACGTAGACGTCGGGCAGGAAGTTCATCTCGATCTTGATCGTGCCATCGCCGGCGCAGTTCTCGCAGCGCCCGCCCTTGACGTTGAACGAGAAGCGCCCCTGTTGATAGCCGCGGATCTTCGCCTCGGTGGTCTCGCTGAACAGCTTGCGGATGTGGTCGAAGACACCGGTGTAGGTAGCCGGGTTGGAGCGTGGCGTGCGCCCGATGGGCGACTGGTCGACGCCGACGACCTTGTCGAGCTGATCGACGCCGCGCACCCGCTTGTGCCTGCCCGGAGGCAGCTTCGCACCGTTGATCTTGTTGGCCAGCGAGGCATAGAGGATGTTGTTGACGAGCGTCGATTTGCCCGAGCCGCTGACCCCGGTGACCGCGACGAAGCAACCGAGCGGAAACGCGACGTCGACGTTGCACAGATTGTGCTCGCGGGCGCCCTCGACGACCACCTCGCGCCCCCGTACGAGCGCCCGACGCGCCTTCGGTACCGGGATCGTCCGGCGCCCGGACAGGTATGCGCCGGTGATCGACTCCGTCGATGCGAGCAGCGCGTCGACCGTTCCGCTGACCACGATGTCGCCGCCGTGCTCGCCGGCGTGCGGGCCGATGTCGACAACCCAGTCGGCTGCGCGGATGGTGTCCTCGTCGTGCTCGACGACAATGAGGGTGTTGCCGAGATCACGCAAACGCACGAGGGTCTCGATGAGGCGGTGGTTGTCACGCTGATGCAAGCCGATCGACGGCTCGTCCAGCACGTAGAGCACGCCCACCAAGCCGGAGCCGATCTGCGTAGCGAGCCGGATACGCTGCGCCTCACCGCCGGCGAGCGTGGCCGCAGCACGGTCGAGGGAGAGGTAGTGCAGACCCACGTCGACGAGGAATCCGAGGCGGGCGTGTACCTCCTTCAGAACGCGCTCGGCGATAAACATGTCGCGGTCGCTCAGCTCGAGGTCGAGTAGCACGTCGGCAGCATCGCCGATCGAGAGCGAGGCCAGTTCAGCGATCGAACGTCCGCCGACCGTGACCGCCAAGATCTCGGACTTGAGCCGCGTGCCCTGGCAGCTCGGGCACGGGACCTCGCGCATGAAACCCTCGTACTTCTCGCGCGAATAGTCACTCTCGGTCTCTGCGTGGCGCCGCTCGATCCACGGCACGACGCCCTCATAGTTGGCGTAATAGGAGCGGTCGCGCCCGTATCGGTTGCGGTAGCTGACGTGCACCTGCTCGCCGGTGCCGTGCAGCACCGCCTTCTGGGCCCGTGCGGGCAACCGCTCCCAGGGCGTGTCGAGGCCGAATCCCTCGGCTTCGGCGACGCCTTGCAACAGCCGCAGGAAGTACTCGCTCGTCTGGCCGGCTGCCCATGGCGCGACCGCGCCCTCAGCCAGGGTGCGCTCCTGGTCGGGGACTACCAGCTCGGGGTCGACCTCCTTGCGGGTGCCCAGGCCGGTGCAGACCGGGCAGGCCCCGAACGGGGCGTTGAACGAGAACGATCGCGGCTCGAGCTCGTCGATGGCCAACGGGTGGTCGTTGGGGCACGCCAACCGCTCGGAGTAGCGCCGCTCGCGGTGGGCGTCGTCGTCGGGCAGGTCGACGAAATCGAGGATGACCAGCCCGCCGGCCAGACCCAGCGCCGTCTCGACGGAGTCGGTGATGCGCTGCTTGCTGGACGCCTTCGCCGTCAGCCGGTCGACGACCGCCTCGATGGTGTGCTTCTCCTGCTTCTTCAGCTTCGGCGGTTCGGTAAGCGAATGCACGACACCGTCGACTCGAACCCGCGCGAATCCCTTGCTCTGCAGATCGGCGAACAGGTCGACGTATTCACCCTTGCGCTCACGGATGACCGGCGCGAGCACCTGGAATCGGGTGCCGTCAGGCATCTCGAGGATACGGTCGACGATCTGCTGGGGAGTCTGCTTGCTGATCGGCTCGCCGCAGACGGGGCAGTGCGGCTTGCCGATGCGGGCGTATAGCAGCCGCAGGTAGTCATAGACCTCAGTGATCGTGCCCACGGTCGAGCGCGGGTTGCGCGACGTCGACTTCTGGTCGATCGAGACGGCCGGCGACAGACCCTCGATGAAGTCGACGTCGGGCTTGCCCATCTGCCCCAGGAACTGGCGAGCGTAGGCGGACAGCGACTCGACGTAGCGACGCTGACCCTCGGCGAAGATCGTGTCGAACGCGAGGCTGGACTTGCCCGATCCGGACAGGCCGGTGAAGACGATGAGCGAGTCCCGGGGCAGGTCGATGCTGACGTCCTTGAGGTTGTGCTCTCGGGCGCCACGCACGATCAGACGGTCGGTCAAAGCTGCTTCAGCGCTCTTTCGGTCACGGTTTGCGGGTTC
>JBHEMN010000007.1:0-5307 GCA_046262575.1 Jatrophihabitantaceae bacterium | reverse complement strand
CGCCAGCACGGTCCCGAACGTCCGTCTGATCGATGAAGTCAACACCGGCGACAAGGCGTTCCGGACGCAGGACGACCGTACGGCATACGCTTTGGTGTTCTTTCGCTTCAACCCGTCGCCGAGCCAGAAGCTGCTCACCGGTCCGATTCGCAGCGCCGCCGACAAGGCCAAACCGGCGGGCGCGACGGTGGGGGTCACCGGCGAGGACACCCTGGCCACCGGGGGCGGGAACAACAGCGGTCCGGGAGTTCTGGGCGAAACGCTCCTGGGCGCCTTGGGTGCACTCGGCGTCCTCGCGTTCGTGTTCGGGTCGTTCCTCGCACTGCTGCCGCTGCTGGTGGCCGCGGTCTCGATCCTGACAACGTTCGTGCTGCTGCTGCCGATCACATACGTGACTGATGTCTCGTTCATCGTGCAGTTCCTGGTCGCGCTGGTCGGCCTTGGCGTGGCGATCGACTATTCGCTGATTCTGGTCACCCGATGGCGCGAGGAACGTGATCACGGCCGAGACAACCACGACGCCGTCGTCACCGCCATGGAGACCGCCGGGCGGGCTGTGGTGTTCAGTGGCGTGACGGTCGCGATCGGACTGCTCGCCCTGATCGTGCTACCGGTGCCGTTCATGCGCAGCATGGGATATGGCGGCGCCCTGATCCCGCTCGCCAGCGTGATGACGACGCTCAGCCTGACGCCTGCGATCCTCGGCGGAATCGGTCCGCGCGTCGACTGGCCGAAGCTCCGGCACGAGAACCGGGCCAGCCGGGTATGGAGCCGGTGGGCCACCCTGATCGTTCGGCGCCGCTGGGTTGCCGCAATCGCCGCCCTCGCCGCGTTGGCGGTGCTGATCGGGGTGTTCCTGGGGATCAAGATCGGCCTCGCGTCGTCCGAGTCGCTGGCCAAGAGCGGCCCGGCGTACGACTCCCTCCAGCGCCTCGAGCGGGGCGGCGTCTCGACCGGGGCGCTGACCCCGATCGAGGTGCTCGTGAGCAGCGACCGGGCCAAGCCGGTCGCCGCCGAGCTGGCGAAGGTCGCCGGCGTCGATCACGCGTTCGTGCCGACCGGTCAGGCGAGCAACCGCAATGGGCAGACGGTCATCGTTCTCATTCCCGACCGGGAGACCGTGAACTCTAAGAGTGTCGGCGTGGTCAAACGGGTGAAGAGCGCCGTGGCAGGCGACCCCGCTGTCGTCGGCGTCACTGGCGTCGGTGCCGCGCAGATCGACTTCATGCATGCGGTTTACGGGAACTTCCCGCTGATGCTTGTGTTGATTTCGGTGCTGACATATCTGTTGCTGGTCCGCGCCTTCCGATCACTGCTGCTGCCGCTCAAGGCACTCGTGCTGAACCTGATCTCGCTCGCTGCGACGCTCGGGTTGGTGGTGCTGTTCTGGCAGGACGGCCACGGCTCGACGGCATTATTCGGCATTCAGGCGACCGGCGCGGTGACGTTCTGGATTCCGCTGATGGTCTTCGCGTTTCTGTTCGGGCTCTCGATGGACTACGAAGTGTTCATCCTGGCGCGGATCCGCGAGGAGTACGACGGTGCGCGGTCCACGAACGCCGCGGTGATTGAGGGGATAGGTCGCACCGGCCGGCTCGTTACCAGCGCGGCACTGATCCTGTTCCTCGCTTTCGCCGCACTCGCCTCAGGACCGGGCACCGACATCAAGACGCTGGCGACCGCGTTGGGCATCGGCATCCTGCTCGACGCTACGATCGTGCGCTCGGTGCTCGTCCCCTCGCTGGTTTCGCTGTTCGGCCCGTGGAACTGGTACCTGCCGCGGGGAGCTGCCCGGGTGCTGCGCGTCGAGCCGTCCTATCCACACCCCGAGCGTGACGACGTCAACGCCCCCGTGCCGGTGGGCTGATGCTTTGGCGACCGCCGCGGGACGGACATCTGACAGGGTTTGGCACAGCCCATAGCGACGAACGGCCCGTCCTCAGCGAGGACGGGCCGTTCGTCTCGTGCGCACTGCCTACGTTCCCGCTCGTGGGTCGAGGAACGGCCGGCTGGACTGACCGGCTCGACGATTGTTTAGGGCACGTCACGTCATGTCAAGTACTCGTGAGTTCAGCTATTTCCCCAGCGGTTCGTGCTAGCGCGACAGCATGCGGCCGACGGCACTCATGAGTTCGGCGACTTGGTCATCGGGGTGCTCCGGACCGCCGTGGCCCCCGATGAGACAGTGCCGGGCGTGCCCGTCGAGCAGGCCAAGAGCGACCTTGTCCAGCGCGGCCCGAATCGCGTTGATCTGGGTGAGCACGTCGATGCAATACCGGTCGTCATCGACCATCTTGGCGATTCCGCGAACCTGACCCTCGATGCGGGCGAGTCTGGCCTGCAGCTGCGGCTTCGTCGCGCTGTATCCGCGGGTTGGTGCGGCGCCGTCGTTGGCCTTCCCGTCGCTACGGCGTCCTGCTGTCCTGCTCTTGGATGCGGTCACCGGCTCCTCTGGTCCACTTGACTGTGATACCCACCAGGGGTATCCCTTAGGGTAGAGCTAGTGTACCCCTACTGGGTATCGGCCGAGGTGGCTTGGAGGAGAAAAATGGTGGACACGACGTACCCCGTCATCGGAATGACCTGTGGGCATTGCGTGAGCGCGGTGAGCAGTGAAGTCGGCCAGGTCGCCGGTGTCAGGGCCGTCGATGTCGACCTGGCCACCGGCCGGGTCACTGTGACCGGAGACGGGTACACCGACGATCACATCCGCGAGGCCGTCGAAGCCGCTGGTTACGCACTCGGTAACACATGAGCAGGAGCGACCCGATGAGCCACGGCGCAGGCCCGGACAACGTCCAGATCGCCCGTGATCGCTCAGCGGTTGTGGAGCTGGCGGTCGTCGGGATGACGTGCGCGTCCTGCGCGACGCGGATCGAGAAGAAACTCAACCGGATCGACGGAGTCACCGCGACGGTCAACTACGCGACAGAGAGAGCCGCTGTGCGTTACGACCCGAGCGTGCTCAGCCCTGACATCCTGGTCAGCGCGGTGCAGGCCGCGGGATACACCGCCCGGTTGCCTCGGCCGCCCGGTCCGACGCTCGACGCGGAGCAAGGGGACGACGAGTTTCGCGAGGTCGCTGCGCTTCGCCGGCGCCTCGTTGTCTGCGCGGCTCTCGCGCTTCCGGTGTTCATCCTGGCGATGGTTCCCGGCGCCCAGTTCACCAATTGGCAGTGGGTCTCGCTCACGCTCGCCAGCCCGGTGGTCATCTGGGGCGGCTGGCCGTTCCACCGCGCAGCCTGGCTGAATCTGCGCCACCGGGCGGCCACGATGGACACCCTCATCTCGATGGGCACGCTCGCCGCGTTCGGCTGGTCGCTCTACGCACTGTTCTTCGGCTCGGCCGGCGAGGCCGGGATGCGAATGCAGTTCGATTTTCGCGCGAGTTCAGGGTCGGGGACCGGCGACATCTACCTCGAAGTCGCATCAGCCATCGTTGTTTTCCTGTTGGCCGGGCGCTACTTCGAGGCGCGCGCGAAACGTCGCTCGGGCGCGGCCCTGCGGGCGTTGCTTGACCTAGGCGCCAAGGACGTCGCTGTTGTGCGGGCCGGCGCGGAGGTTCGGGTGCCGATCGAGCAGCTGCTGGCCGGTGATCGCTTCGCCGTCCGGCCGGGAGAGATGATCGCCACCGACGGTGTCGTCGAAGAGGGTTCGTCCGCGATCGACGCGAGCCTGCTGACGGGGGAGTCGATGCCCGTCGAGGTCACGCGGGGCGACGCGGTCACGGGTGCGACGGTGAACGTCGGCGGCCGGCTCGTTGTCCGCGCCACTCGGGTCGGGGCTGACACCCGGCTGGCTCAGATCGCCCGGCTGGTCACCAGCGCGCAGACGGGCAAGGCGCCGGTGCAGCGGCTCGCCGACCGGATCAGCGCCGTGTTCGTCCCGGTCGTCATCCTGGCCGCCCTCGCGACACTGGTGCTGAATCTGGCCGCAGCGGCAGGGACGGCGCACGCCTTCACTGCGGCCGTCGCCGTCCTGATCATCGCGTGCCCGTGTGCGCTGGGCCTCGCGACACCGACGGCGCTGCTGGTCGGTACCGGCCGCGGCGCGCAACTCGGGGTGCTGATCAAGGGTCCCGAGGTCTTGGAGAGCACCCGTCGGGTCGACACGATCGTGCTCGACAAGACGGGCACGGTGACAACGGGCCAGATGACGCTCCAGGAGGCGCACCCAGCAGACGGTGTCGAGTCCGACGAGCTGCTGCGGCTGGCCGGCGCGCTCGAGGCCGCCAGCGAGCACCCGATTGCGACGGCGATCGCCGCCGCCGCGGAACGGCTCGGGGCTCTTCCTGCGGTGCAAGGTTTCACTAACACGCCGGGATTCGGCGTGGCGGGCGCCGTCGGCACAGCGGAGCGGACGCACGCCGTCGTTGTCGGAAAGGCTGCGCTGCTCGCCGACCACGGACTGCACGCCGACGCGATGCTGACCGCGGCGATGGACGACGCCGAGGCGACGGGGCGGACTCCCGTGCTGGCCGCCTGGGATGGGCGGGTGCGGGGAGTGCTGGTTGTCGGCGACACGGTCAGGGCCACCAGCACCGCCGCGGTCGCAGCGCTGCGGGCGCTCGGCCTGCAACCCGTGCTGCTGACCGGCGACAACCGCCGCGCGGCCGTCGCCATCGCCGAGTCGGTCGGGATCGACGCTGCGGACGTGATCGCTGAGGTGCTCCCCGAGGACAAGGTGGCCACAGTGCGCGAGTTGCAGCTCGCGGGCAAGGTCGTGGCGATGGTCGGCGACGGGGTGAACGACGCGGCCGCGCTCGCCCAGGCAGATCTCGGACTGGCCGTGGGCACCGGTACCGACGTGGCGATCGAGGCGGCGGACCTCACCCTGGTGCGCGGCGACCTGAGGGCTGCGGTTGACGCGATCCGGCTGTCGCGGCGCACCCTGCGCACGATCAAGGGCAACCTGTTCTGGGCCTTCGCCTACAACATCGTCCTGATTCCGGTCGCGGCGTTCGGGCTGCTCAGCCCGCTGATCGCCGGCGCGGCAATGGCTCTCTCCTCTGTGTTCGTCGTGACGAACTCGCTGCGGCTGCGCCGGTTCCGCCCGTTCGCCGGGACCCCGACCGGGGGTGAGCCGTGAGCGGGGCGTGGCACGCCTTGGTGCACGCGCTCGGGGTCGCCGGGTCGATGACCTGGCAGGTGACGTGGTCGCTGATCCTGGGCTTCACCCTGTCGGCCGTCATCGAAGCGTTGGTACGCAAGTCGACGATCGTCCGTCTCCTGCCCGACGACCGGCCGCGGCGCGCAACTCGGGGTGCTGATCAAGGGTCCCGAGGTCTTGGAGAGCACCCGTCGGGTC
>JBHEMN010000006.1:0-17126 GCA_046262575.1 Jatrophihabitantaceae bacterium | reverse complement strand
GCGTGAGGTTGTACTTCGTCTGCCGGGGCACATCGTCGGTCTTCTTGCGGTAGCGGATGCAACACCAGAAGATCAGACCCCACACGCCGACCCCGACGATCAGCGCCGCCACGCCGGACCACGTCCACAGGACCCGCATCTCTTCGGCCTGCTTGGTGACACCGGTCGGCCAGCCGAACCGCAGTTTCTTCTCCGCGTCGTGGGCCGAACAGCCGCTGAGCACCACCGCGAGCGAGCCGACCAACAGCACCAGACGGCGGCGGCGAGACCATCGTCTACGACGCACGTGCAACCGCCTCTCTGGCTCGTCTGGGACCCATCGGAGCCTACTGGACGAGGCCGTCGCTCTCCTTGATGGGGTCGGGCGTTTTAGGGCCTGGAACGCACGCCCAGCGCGGGCCCGGAACGCACGGCCAGCGTCGCATTGACGTCGATGCGACACGGGGTCCCAGACGCGCTCAGCGGCACGCCCGGGGACACCGTGTGCCGCCGGCAGTGAGTTGACCGGGATACTGGGTGCGTGTGCGGACTGATCGGATTCCTGGCGAACGACGCCAACGCGCCTTCGGTCGAGGCGAGCGTCGAAGCCTCGCTGGCCGACATGCGCCACCGGGGTCCGGACGAGGGCGGGGTGTGGTCCGACGACGATGTGGTGATTGGCTTCCGCCGGCTGTCGATCATCGACATCGACCGCTCACACCAGCCCCTGCGGTGGCTCGACGGCCGCTATCACTTGATCTTCAACGGTGAGATCTACAACTACCTCGAACTACGCGAGCGCCTCGCCCGCGACTTCGGCGCCTCATTCGAGACCGACGGCGACGGTGAGGCGATCGTCGCCGGTTACCACTATCTGGGTGAGAAGGTGGTGCGCGAACTGCGGGGGATGTTCACGTTCCTGATCTGGGACGCACAGGAGCGCGTCATGTTCGGCGCTCGCGATTGGTTCGGGATCAAGCCGCTCTACACCTACTCCGACGAGCGCGGCTCTTTCTTCGCCAGCGAGAAGAAGTCGCTGCTCTACGTGGCGTTACCGGGGACGTCGACCGATCTGGACAGTACGGCGTTGCAGCACTACCTGACGCTGCAGTACGTCCCCGAGCCGGCATCGATGCACTCGCGGATCCGGCGCATCGAGTCGGGCACCCACTTCACGATGCGCCCGGGCGAACCGATCCGCCCCCGCCGCTACTTCCATCCCGACTTCGCCAGCCGGGCGGTGCCCGAGCCGGACAAGCTCTATCGCGAGATCACCGAGGCGCTCGAGGACTCCGTCGAGAAGCACATGCGCGCCGACGTCACGGTCGGCGCGTTCCTCTCCGGAGGTATCGACTCGACGGCTATCGCGGCGCTGGCCAAGCGGCACAACCCGAGACTGCTGACATTCACTACGGGCTTCGAGCGCCCGGGTTACAGCGAGATCGACGTGGCGGTCGAGTCGGCCGCAGCGATCGGCGTCGAACACATCATCAAGGTCGTCTCGGCCGAGGAGATGATGCAGGCGTTGCCGCTGATCGTCTGGTACCTGGATGATCCGGTTGCCGATCCTTCACTCGTGCCGCTTTACTACATTGCCCGGGAGGCTCGCAAGCACGTCAAGGTGGTGCTCTCCGGCGAAGGCGCCGACGAGCTGTTCGGCGGCTACACGATCTATCGGGAGCCGATCTCGCTGCGCGCGTTCGAGCGGGTGCCACGCGGCGTGCGGCGCGGCCTGGGCGCGTTGTCGACGAAGATCCCGGAGGGCACCCGTGGAAAGGACCTGCTGCGCCGCGGCGCCATCAGCATCGAGGAGCGCTACTACGGCAACGCCCGCATCTTCCGTCCCGACGAGATGAGCCTGTACCGGCGCTACGACGAGTCGATCTCCCACATGGACGTCACCAAGCCGCTCTACGAGGCCAGCAAGCACCTCGACGACTCGACGCGGATGCAGTACGTCGACCTGTTCACCTGGTTGCGCGGAGACATCCTCGTCAAGGCCGACAAGATGACGATGGCCAACTCGCTCGAACTACGTGTGCCGTTCCTCGACGTCGAGGTGTTCGCCGTCGCTTCATCCATCCCCACTGCGCAGAAGATCACGAAGGAGACGACCAAGTACGCGCTGCGCCGCGCCCTGGCCGACATCGTGCCGGCCCATGTGCTCGAGCGCGCGAAGCTGGGCTTTCCGGTGCCGATCCGGCACTGGCTCAAGGACGTCATGTACGACTGGGCGCGCGAGATCATCAACGAGTCGCAGGCCGACCACCTGATCGACCGTGACGCCGCGCTGCGCCTGCTCGACGAGCACCGCGCGGGGCCGCACGATTACTCCCGCAAGATCTGGACGCTGCTCGTTTTCATGCTGTGGCACGGCATCTTCGTCGAGCAGCGCATCCATCCTGATGTCCCTGAACCGGTGTACCCGGTTCGTCTCTGACAGCTTTGGTCAGGGCAGGTGCGGGAGCACCTCGGCGGCGCACTCGTCACCGTAGGACTCGGCGAGCCGGTCGACGAAGTTCGGGGTTTTGACCTCGTACTCCTGGGTGCCGACTGTCTCGAGGACCAGCGTGGCGAGCAGACTGCCGACCTCGGCCGCGCGCTGCCACGACAATCCCCACTCACGGGCGCTGAGGAAGCCGGCGCGGAAACCATCTCCCACGCCGGTCGGGTCGGCCTTCGCGTACTCCTGGGCTACCGGAACATGCACACGTTCGAGGTCACGACCGACGATCTCGACGCCCTTCGAGCCGAGGGTGGTCACCCGGACCCCCACCCGCGCCATGACCTCGGACTCGGACAGCCCGGTCTTTGACTCCAGCAGGCTCTTCTCGTAGTCGTTGGTGAACAACAGGTCGGCCCCGTCGATCAGCGCCATCAACTCCGCGCCGCTCATCCGCGCGATCTGCTGGGACGGATCGGCCGCGAAGCGGAACCCACGATCCCGGCACTCCCCGCCATGGCGGACCATTGCCGCCGGGTCGTCGGCGGAGATGATCACCAGGTCGGCCCCGGTCTGTGTCCAGGCCGACGCCAGTTCGATGTTGCGGGCCTCGCTCATGGCACCTGCGTAGAACGAGGCGATCTGGCACATCTCCTCGTCCGTGGTGCAGACGAAGCGAGCGGTGTGGTGGATGGCGGAGACGTGCACGAAGGCGCAATTGACACCGTTGCGCTCGAGCCAGGCCCGGTACTCGTCGAAGTCCGACCCGACCGCCCCTATCAGCACGGGCGACCCGCCCAGCTGGCCCATGCCGAAGGCGATATTCGCGGCGACCCCGCCTCGGCGCACGACCAGGTCATCGACGAGGAATGACAGCGACACCTTGTGCAGGTGTTCGGCGAGCAACTGATCGGCAAACTTGCCCGGGAAATGCATGAGGTGGTCAGTCGCGATCGATCCGGCAACCAGTACGGGCATGGCCCAAACGCTACCGGACCCGTTCCACGCTCAAGGTGTCTCTGATCATCGCGCGCTCACGCCTGGCAGCGACGGCGTCGACGAGCTAGCCGCAGAATGAGTTGCCGCACGCGCAGCCGTTGGACGCATTGGGGTTGTCGATGGTGAAACCCTGCTGCTCGATGGTGTCCGTGAAGTCCACCGTGGCGCCGCCGAGGTACGGCGCGCTCATCCGATCGACGACGAGCGGCACGCCGTGCACAGCGATCTCGAGGTCGCCGTCGAGGGTGCGCTCGTCGAAGAAGAGCTGATACTGCAAACCGGAACACCCGCCCGGCTGCACGGCAATGCGCAGGCGCAGGTCGTCGCGACCTTCCTGGTCGAGCAGCGTCCGAACCTTGACCGCGGCGGCATCAGTCAGCGCTACCGAGGCGGCCGGCGCCTCGGCCGGCGCCGTGGTGAGCTCGATAGACGGGGTTTCGGTGGCAGTCATGGGGCTCCCCGGGGGGTTGTCTGAAAGGACGTCGTGAGAACAGGTCAACCAGCTGGTGCTAGCCGACTATTCCCATCGTACCTAGCCAGCCAGGCAAGTACAGCCAGCATTCGCGGTGCGTCGTGCCGGCGGGTGCCTAGCGGGCACGGATGTCGGGTCCGTCGACGACGACGGGGATCGCGGTGAGCGCCCGGGGCGCCGGGCCGCTGAGCACCTGACCCCGGGCGTCGTAATGTGCGCCGTGGCACGGGCAGGCGAAGCCGTCACTCGCCGAGACGAAGGCGACGGTGCAGCCCTGGTGCGAGCAGGTCGCGTCGTAGGCAGTGAACTGGCCGCGGCGCAGCTGCAGCACCCAGATGACACCGTCCGTCGCACTGTCGGTGACCTGCTTGGCTCCCCCGACCGGCACGTCTGCCGCCGCGGTGAGGATGGCGGCTCCGGGCGGTGCGCTAGAACCAGACCAGGTGGGGGAACCTGTCGCGGCGGTGGAGTCAGGCTGCGGAGCAGATCCCACCGGGTCCGCGGGACCGGCCGACGCGTTGGTGCGGGCGAGGCGAAAGAGTGATGATGCCGCCAGCAGCATCCCGCCGCCCACCGCAACCACTGCGAGCACCAGAGTGCGACGAGTGCGATCCTCCCTGAGCCCCGGTCGATCCAGCCGGGCCTGTTGCAGCCATGCGTCCACGGTGAGGAGCCCGCCCGAGCCCGAGATGAGCAGCGGGGTGAAGGCGAACAGGTAGACAAGGTCGGCGCTGGTGTACCACGGCGTAGCCCCCCAGCTCACGGTCAGCCAGAGCCCGAGCGTGATGGCCATCCCGCCGACGGCAGCTAGGCGGGTGAGCAGGCCCAATAGCACACCCAGGCCGACCGCCAGTTCGGCCGCCGCCATCGCCAGACCGAAGCCGAAGCTGTGGGCCTGTACGGGGCCGAGCAGGTCGCCGATCGGGCTGGCGCTGCGTACTGCTGCCACCGATGCACGCATCGACAGCGGCGATGACGCGTCCAGGAAGCGTCGGTCGGCGATCTTGGACAGGCCGCCGTAGATGAACACCAACGCGAGGAACGCGCGCAGCGCCAGCAACGCCCAACCGGCGTGCTGAGTGCGCTCGCGCCACGGGGATGTCATAGGGCTCCTGTCGTTCGCCGCCGGTGCCGAGTTCTCACATTCCAACACGCTCGGCTGTGTTGCAGGACTACGTAGCCTGTGGACGGGATGTTCACCCAGCCCGGCTCGGTTGCCCGGCTCGGTTGCCCGGCGCGCGGCACGACCGAGCCCGGAACCGACGGTCCAGCCCGCCCGTAACACCGGCCGCCGCAGCCTTCGCTTACTCTCGTGGCTGTGAAACTGCTGCCCCGGCGCAAGGCCGAGTCCACGGCCGACGCGGTCACCGACTCGGCCGAGCCCACCACCGTCGTTGGCAAGGGCCGTCCCACGCCAAAACGGCGCGACTCGAGGGTGCAGCGTGGGCCGGTAACCGCGCCCAAGACTCGCAAAGAGGCCTACGCGCGGCAAAAGCAGCAAGGCAGGACCGCCAAGGGCACTGCTCAAACGGGGACTGCGAAGCTGACTCCCGTGCAGCGGCGTGAGGCGCTGCGCGCCGGCAACCCCGCGTTCCTGCCGCGGCGCGACCAGGGCCCGACTCGCAAGCTGGCCCGGGATTACGTCGACTCACATCGAATGTTCAGCAACTACCTGCTGGTTCTGTTCCCGTTGATGATCATCAGCTACCTGTTACCCGCCATCCAATTCCTCGTGATCTTCATCTTTTTCGGGCTGTTGGTCGAGTGGTACCTCACCGGCCGCCGAGTGCGCCGGCTCGCTGTCGAGCGCACCGGCTCGGCACAGGGCAGTGCGATGTCCATCGGTTTCTACGCCGGCAGCCGGGCCTACTTGCTGCGCCGGTGGCGTCTGCCGGCACCGCAGAAGGTGCTCGGCGAGCCCATCTAGTGCACGCCCGGTCGCGCCGGGCCCGGGTGCGTCGACGTGTCGCCCCGGTGGCGGCAAGCGGGTGAGGCTCAGTCCTCGCCGAGCGACATGGGGCCGTATACCTCCGTGTCGGCCTCGAGCAGCGTCACCTGCGCCACCCCCGAGTCGGCCAACTCGCGCCACTGCTCGCCCAGCCAGCTCTCCGCGTCGGACTGATTGGCGTGCGACGGCGACGCCGGACCGGCCAGTACGCTCCCGTCCACCGATTCCAGCCGCCACGTCCAGGTCATCGACACCTCCGCACGAATACTCGTTGCTTCTGCGGCCCGACCCTACCTATCGCCTGGGCAGCTATCGGCATACTGGCCGACATGTTCGCGATCTGCGCATCGAGGCCCGAGTGAGCGACCTGGTCGGACTCGGCGCCGACGTGGAGTGGTCGGACAACGACGCGGCCACGGCTGTGCGCAATGTGCTGACGACAACAAACGAGGACCCCGGCCGCCTCGGAGATCTGGCCGAGTGGATGGCCGGCGTGCAGGGCCGCTGTCCGCCGCAAGACTTTGCCCGCGTGCGCATTGTCGTGTTCGGAGGCCCGCCGGGCACGCTCCACGCTGGCGCTGCCGTGCAGGCGATCGCCGAGCTGACCGGCACCGCGGTGCGCGTGGTAGCGCGACAGGAGGGCGGGACATCGCAGGCGCTGTCCGCCGGGGCCGCGCTGGCCGACGATGAGATCGACGGCGGGGCGGACCTGCTGGTGGTCGCTTTGCAGGGCCTCGACGCCGGAACTCCGGCCCTCGCGCTCGTCTCGATCCTCACCAACACCGAGCCGGTGAAGGTGCTGCCACGAGGCACGCGGCTTTCTCCCGAGGTGTGGATGCAGCTCGCGATTGCCGTGCGCGACACCCGCCGCCGCGGCATGGCCCACCGGGGCGAGCCGGCGGCACTGCTCGAGGCGATCAACTGCGCAGACGTCGCGGCCTGTGCCGCGTTCCTGCTTCGGGCCGCCGGCCGTCGCACGCCCGTTTTGCTCGACGGGCTCCCCGCGGCTGCGGCAGCGCTGGTCGCCTACGAAGCGCAACCGCGCGCCGTGCGCTGGTGGCAGTCAGCCGACCTCTCGGCAGAACCTGCCCATGCCTTGGCCCTCACCAAGCTCGGCATGCGCTCGGTGCTCGATCTCGGTATCGGGCTGGCGGACGGGACTGCCGGGCTGCTCGCCGTGCCGGTAATGCGGGCGGCTGTGCACATCCTGGCACGTCTGGACCCGGCACGAGCCGAAGATGCCGAAGCGCAGTCATAGGTGCGGGCGGTGCCAAGCACCGGCACGGGCCTATATCGTCGTGGACAGGCCCTCGACCGACTGGACGTACCTGTGAGTTCGCCCGAAGACCCTCCCGAGCCGACCACCCCGCCGCTGTCGGACACCAGTCACGACGCCGTCGAGGGCGTCACCTGGCAGGTGCGCGTCGCCGCCGCCTGGAGCTGGCGACTGCTCATCATCGCCGCTGCCCTTTACCTGCTTGCCAAGATTTTCGTCAAGATCGAGCTGGTCGCCTTCTCCTTCATCCTCGCGCTGTTCCTCACCGCAGTGCTGCACCCACTCGAGCGGCAACTGGGCAGGGTGCTACCCGGCCCGAGGTCACTGCCGGCCGCGCTCGCCATGCTCATCGGCGTCGCTGCGCTGGGCGGCATCGGCTGGTTCGTCACCTGGCAGATCGCCACGCATTCCGGCCAACTCGGCGACCAGGTCAGCAACCTGGTCGACAGCACGAAGAACTGGCTCAAGACCGGCCCCCTTCATCTGAAGTCCGCCGACCTCGACAAGGTGACCAAGAACCTCACCGACACGATCAAATCGAACCAGGGCCGCCTGATCAGCGGCGCTATCGCGACGGTGCGGACGCTTCTCGAAGGGGTCGCCGCGCTGCTGCTGATCCTGCTCTCGACGTTCTTCCTGCTTCGCGACGGCGAACAGATCTGGAGTTGGGCGCTGCGGCTCTTCCCCCTCCCCGCGCAACCGCGAATGGACCACGCCGGACGGGCTGGCTGGGGAACCTTCGGCGGTTACATGCGTGGCCAACTGCTGATTGCGCTGTTCCACGGCTTCTCGATCTTTCTGCTGCTGCTCGTGCTCCGCGTGCCGTTGGCCGCCGCCCTCGCCGTGTTGATCTTTCTGGGTTCGTTCATCCCCCTGGTCGGCCTGACCGTCACCGGCACCCTGTGCGTGGCCGTCACCCTGCTGGACCACGGTGTCGGGGCGGCAGTCATCGTCGCCGTGTCGATCATCGTGCTCGTCCAGCTCGAAGCACACCTGCTACAGCCGGTGATCATGAGCCGCAGCGTCGAGGTGCATCCGCTGGCCATCGCCCTGTCGGTGATCACGGGGACGATTCTCGCCGGGATCCCCGGCGCACTGATGGCCGTGCCGCTCGTTGCGTTCCTGAACACCACCGTGCGGGCGTTGCGTGCCGTGCCCCGCACAGCCGACAGGCTCGACGGGCCAGCTCCCCCCGACGTCTCGAAGCGCCCTGTGCCCGAACCCCCGAGCGCGGGTAACCAGCCCGCTGGTGGGCCACCCGCAGCGACGCCGGACCGCAGGAAGCCATCATGAGGGCGAGTATCGAGATGGCGACCAGCTAGCCGTTCCCTGACGGCCCCAGCTCCCTAGCGGACGTGGGACTCGACGAACGGCGGCTTGACGATGCGCGCGGCAGAACGCCGGCCGCGCACATCGATTGCCACCTCGTCATTCTCCGCGACTCCGGACTCCGCCGTGACGAGGGCCAGTCCAATGCCGAACTTGCGGGTGGGCGAGAAGGTCCCGCTGGTAACTTCGCCGATCGGTACTCCTTCGCTACTGAGCACACGCATGTGCGGGCGCGGGATGCCGCGGTCCAATGCCTGGATCCCCCACAACAGCCGGGTCGGTCCGGTGGCCCGCTCCGCGCTCAAGGCCCCCCGGCCCCAGAAGGTGTCCTTCCTCCAGCCGACTGCCCATCCGGCCCGCGCCTGCAATGGCGAGATCTGCAGCGACAGGTCCTGGCCGTGCAACGGATAGCCCATCTCGGTGCGAAGTGTGTCGCGCGCACCGAGCGCGGCCGGCATCCCGCCGACCTCGCGGACCACGGCGACGAGCGCGTCCCACAAGGCCACCGTGTCCTGCCATGCGGGGATGAGCTCATAACCGCGCTCCCCGGTATAGCCGGTTCGGCAGATGCGCACAGTCCGGCCGTCGAATGACGCGTCGGCGTAGGCCATGTAGTCCTGGTTACTCGGCAGTCCGAGCCGGCCGAGCACCTCGGCCGAGCGCGGCCCCTGCACCGCGAGCACACCGAAGCCGTCGTGCTGAGCGAAGACCTCAACGCCGTCGGGAGCGGCGGCGGCCAACCGGCGCACCACCTCGGCGGTGTTCGCTGCGTTCGGCACGAGGAACACCTCGTCGTCACTGACCAGATAGGCGATCAGGTCGTCGACGACGCCGCCCGACTCGTCGCAGCACATCGTGTACTGAGCCTTGCCCGCTTCGATGCGGCCGAGGTCGTTCGACAGGCAGTCGTTGACGAACGCCTTAGCGCCGGGCCCACGCACAGTCGCCTTGCCGAGGTGCGATACGTCGAAGACGCCGACCGCCTCGCGCACTGCCGTGTGTTCCTTCAGGACCCCGCCCCCGCTGGCCGGGTATTCGATGGGCATCTCCCAGCCCCCGAAATCGGCAAGCTTCGCGCCCAGGTCGACGTGGCGTTCGTACAGCGGCGATCGCAACAGGCTCATATCCGCACGGTATCGACCCGGCCCGAACACGCAGTGCCGAGGCGAGCGCTGCTGCGCGCGCAGGACGTCGGAATACGATCGAGGCCATGACTGTCGTGTCCCTCGTCGACCCGTCCGCTTCGATCGCGGCTGATGCCGTCGTGGTCGGCGTCCTCTGCGGTTCGGACGGGCCGCGGCTGGCGCCGGGTGCGAAGGTGGTCGACGCGGCACTCGGCAAGCGCTTGGCCGCCGCGCTCAAAGCCGCCGGAGCGACTGGGAAACCCGACGAGGTGGTGAAGATCCCGACGCTCGGGTTGGCCCCGTTCGCCCTCGTCGTGGCGAGCGGCCTCGGCACCGATGGCGGGCAGTCCGAACAGGTCCGCCGGGGCGTGGGCGCGGCGCTGCGCGTTCTGACCGAGCACAAACACGTCCACATCGCCATCGCTGGTCCAGTCGACGCGGTCGCCGAAGGTGCGCCGCTCGGCAGCTACGCGTTCACCAGGTACAAGTCCTCGGCCACCGAGCCGACCCTGCGCAAGATCACGATCGCGACGCCGCCAAGCGCGGGCGGGCCCGCGGCGTTGCGGCGCGCCCGCATCGTGGCTGGGGCGGTCATTGCCACGCGCGATCTCGTCAATACCCCGCCGAACGACCTCTACCCCGAGACGTTCGCGGCGCGAGCTAGCCAACTGGCGGCGACGCAGCGGTTGGCCGTCGAGGTTCTGGACCCCCCAGCGCTCGCCAAGGGCAACTTCGGGGGCGTCCTCGCTGTCGGGTCCGGCTCGACTCGACTGCCTCGGCTGGTCCGCATCACCTACCGCCCCCCGCGCTCCAAGGCGCGGATCGCCTTGGTCGGCAAGGGCGTCACGTTCGACTCGGGCGGGCTGAACATCAAGACGGCGAACATGGCCGCCATGACCTCCGACATGGGTGGCGCGGCGGCGGTCATCGCCAGCACAGTCGCCGTGGCGGCGATGAAGCTGCCCGTCGAGATCATCGCGACCGTGCCGATGGTCGAGAACATGCCGTCGGGATCTGCCTACCGGCCCTCGGACGTATTGCGGATGCGAAACGGGCAGACAGTCGAGGTCTCCGATACCGATGCCGAGGGCCGCCTCATTCTCGCCGACGCCATCTGCCGGGCCCTCGAGGACGAGCCGGACCATCTGATAGAGGCCTCGACTCTCACGAGTGCCCAGGTGATCGCGCTCGGCACTCGCGTAATCGGCGCCCTGGGTGAAGCCACGCTGCGCGATCGTGTCACGGCCGCAGGCAACGCCGTCGGCGAATCGGTGTGGGCCATGCCATTGCCCGACGAGCTGCGCTCCGGCCTGGACTCCCCCGTCGCCGACATCTCCAGCCTGGCCGGCGAGCGCGGAGGCGGCATGCTCGTCGCCGGAGTCTTCCTGGCTGACTTCATGCCCGATAGGCAGTCCTGGGTACACCTCGACATCGCCGGGCCGGCGTGGAATTCGGGGGACGCACGCGGTTACACGCCCAAGGGCGCGACCGGTGCGGGGGTGCGCACGATCATCGCGGCAGTGGAGGATCTCGCGGGTCGTTGACCACCGGGCCGATCTCGTCACTCGCCTTGCGACGAGCGGTCCACTCCCGCATCCGCTTGGGGTAGCCGACGACGGCGACGTCATAGAGCGGGATCGCGTGCTTCTTGGTCAAGGCGCGCGCGGCGTCGGGTCCGTCGACCCGACGCCGCGTCCATTCACCGCTGTCGGCAACAAGCAGGACCGTGGTCTCGGTGACAGCCGTCCGGGGCTCAATGTAGGCCTCTACTCCGGCTCGTGAGTTGATGAACCGGGTCAGGTGGTCGATGTCGGCGGACGTCGCGGTGCGCAACGTTCCGGCGCGGTTCTTCCTTCTGCGCGGTATCCAACCCACCGGGCTCTCCACGGCTCGACGCGCGCGCGACCGGTTGTCGCGCCCGACCACATGATCGCACCGAAGGGCAGCTGACCCCCTACGGGCGCATCGCCCACTGTCACGTCGCAGGGGCGTTGGTGCCAAGATGGACATTGCGCGTCCCTTCGATGAGGCAGGAGCAGCAGTGGCCGACAACCAGTCCGATCTCGTCATCCTCGGGGGCGGTAGCGGCGGGTACGCCGCGGCCCTGCGGGCGGCCGAACTCGGCAAATCAGTGGTCCTGATCGAGAGGGACAAGGTGGGCGGCACGTGCCTGCACCGGGGGTGCATCCCGACCAAGGCGCTGCTGCACGCCGGCGAGATTGCGGACCAGGCCCGCGAGAGCGCGCAGTTCGGTGTCAACGCCACGTTCGAGGGCATCGACATGGCCGGCGTGCACAAGTACAAGGACGGTGTAGTCAACAAGAACCACAAAGGGCTACTGGGCTTGGTCAAGAGCCGCGGCATCCAGATCGTCGAAGGCGAGGGCCATGTGGCCGGCCCGAAAACGGTGGCGGTCAACGACGACACCTACACCGGCGCGAACGTGATCCTCGCGACCGGTTCGTACTCGCGCACCCTTCCCGGCCTGGACCTGGACGGCCAGCGGGTGATCGCCAGCGAGCACGCGCTGCAGCTCGATCACGTGCCCGCCTCCGCCATTGTCCTCGGCGGTGGGGTGATCGGCGTGGAGTTCGCCAGTGCGTGGAAGTCGTTCGGTTCGGACGTGACGATCGTCGAGGCGCTGCCACACCTGGTCCCACTCGAGGACGAGGCCAGTTCGAAGCTGCTCGAGCGGGCCTTTCGCCGGCGCGGCATAGGCCACAAACTCGGCGCGCGCTTCGAGCGGGTCGAGCACACCGACGCCGGCGTGCGGGTCCACCTCGAGGGGGGTGAAACGCTGGCGGCCGAGCTGCTGCTGGTCGCCGTGGGGCGTGGACCGGTTTCGGCCAACCTCGGCTACGAGGAGCAGGGCATCACCCTCGATCGCGGCTTCGTCGTCGTCGACGAGTACTGCCGCACCGGCGTCGAGGGCGTGTACGCGGTGGGAGACCTGATTCCCACCCTGCAGTTGGCGCACGTAGGGTTTGCCGAAGGCATCATGGTCGCCGAGCACCTTGCGGGCCTGCCGGTCGTGCCGATCGACTACGCCGGCGTCCCGCGCATCACCTACTCGGCACCCGAGGTCGCCTCAGTCGGGCTCACCGAGACACAGGCGGCCGAGCAGGTCGGCGCCGACAGGATAAGGACGGTCACCTACGACCTGTCGGGCAACGGACGCAGCGCGATCCTGAACGCCAAGGGTGCGGTGAAGCTGATCGCCGAGATCGACGGCCCGGTTCTCGGCGTCCATATCGTCGGTGAGCGTGTCGGTGAGTTGATCGCCGAGGCGCAATTGATCTACAACTGGGAAGCGCTGCCGAGCGAGGTTGCCCAGCTGATCCATCCGCACCCGACCCAGTCCGAGGCGATCGGCGAGGCACACCTGCTGATGGCCGGCAAGCCTCTGCACGTGCACGACTGACGCCCGTCCGCCCAGCTAAGGAGTCGTTGGAAATGCCGGTCTCCGTGACGATGCCCCGCCTCGGTGAGAGCGTCACCGAAGGCACCGTGACCCGCTGGCTGAAGCACGAAGGCGACCACGTCGACGCCGACGAGCCGCTGCTCGAGGTCTCGACCGACAAGGTCGACACCGAGGTTCCATCGCCGGCCGCGGGCACGGTTCTGTCCATCAAGGTGCAGGAGGACGAGACCGTCGAGATCGGTGTCGAGCTCGCCGTGATCGGCGACGCCGATGAGGAGAGCGGGGACGGCGACGCAGTCCCCAGCGCCGAGGCCGCACCGGCCGAGCCAGCCGAGCCGGAGGCCGAGCCGGAGGCCGAGCCGGCGGCCGAGCCAGCCGAGCCGGCGACCGAGGCGGAGGCCGAGCCGGCGGCCGAGCCAGCCGAGCCGGCAGCCGAGGACCAGCCGGAGCCACCCGGCCAGAGCACCGAACGGCAGCCGGCACCAACCGACCAGGCGCCCGATCCACCGGCCCAGCCGGAGCTTCAGCGCGGTGCCGACACAGCCGATCCAAACGCCGAGGTGGACGCCGAGGCGCCAGCCGCTCCCGGCCCGGAGCCGAGCCCCGGCTCCGAGGACGACGAGGTCTCCGGTACCTATGTGACCCCCCTTGTGCGCCGGCTGGCCACTGAGCACGGTGTCGACCTGAGCACGCTTCACGGCACCGGAGTCGGCGGACGCATTCGGAAGTCCGACGTCCTCACGGCCGCCGAGCACACCAGACGGGTCGAACCGGCGGCGGCAGCGCCGGTCCCGGCCGGTCCCCCTGCCCACGCCGCGCCCACGTCGGCGCCAGCCGCACCTCCCACGCCTGCGGTGGCCGCACCCGCCGCCCCGGCAGCGGCGCAGGCACCCGCCGCGCAGGCACCCGCCGCGCAGGCCACCGCCTCGCAGGCCGCCGCCGCGCAGGCGCAACGTGGACGCGTCGAACCGATGTCGCGGATGCGTCAGGTGATCGCCGCCCGCATGGTCGAGTCGCTGCAGACCTCCGCCCAGCTCACGACGGTGGTCGAGGTCGACGTCACCAAGATCGCGCGCCTGCGGGATCAGGCCAAGCGTGCGTTCGAGGCCCGCGAGGGCGTCAAGCTCAGTTACCTACCGTTCTTCGCGGTCGCGGCGATCGAGGCGCTCAAGGCCCATCCGGTCGTGAACGCCTCTATCGACGTCGCGGCCAAGACAGTCACCTACCACGCCGCCGAGCATCTGGGCATCGCCGTCGACACGGACCGTGGCTTGGCGGTGCCGGTCATCCACGACGCCGGCGACCTCAACTTGAGTGGAGTTGCGCGCAAGATCGCCGACCTGGCCGATCGGATGCGTGCGAACAAGGTCAGTCCCGACGAACTCGGCGGCGGCACGTTCACCCTCACCAACACCGGCAGCCGCGGGGCATTGTTCGACACGCCGATCATCAATCAGCCTCAGGTGGCCATTCTCGGCACGGGCGCCGTCGTCAAGCGCGCGGTCGTGGTCGCTGACCAGAATCTGGGCGAGACAATCGCAGTGCGCTCGATGGTGTACCTCGCGCTGTCCTACGACCACCGCATCGTCGACGGCGCGGATGCGGCACGCTTCCTCGCCACGATGAAGGCGCGTCTTGAAGCGGGTGCGTTCGAGCGGGCCCTCGGCCTGTAGTAATGCGGGTCGTCCTCGCCGGCGCCTCCGGGTTGATCGGCTCAGCACTGCGATGCTCATTGCGCGCCGACGGCGTTGCCGTCACGACGCTGGTCCGCCGACCCCCGGACAACCCGGACGAGGCGCGCTGGGCACCGCAACGAGCGGAGTTGGACGCGAGCGTCCTGGCCGGCGCCGATGCGGTGGTCTGCCTATCAGGCGCCGGAGTGGGCGATCACCGCTGGACCGAGTCGTACAAGTCCGTGCTGCGCAGCAGCCGGCTTGACAGCGTGACGACGCTGGCGACCGCGATGGGCAGGCTTGGCGACGGTCCGGGCGTGCTCGTGTCTGCCTCCGCAGTCGGCTACTACGGCGACACGGGCGAGCGCGAAGTAGACGAGAGCGCCCGCCGAGGGTCGGGCTTCCTGGCCGAGCTCTGCGAGGAGTGGGAGGCGGCGACCCGTCCGGCCGAGGGCGCCGGGATCCGGGTCGCCCACCTTCGCACCGGACTCGTCCTGTCCGGCGACGGCGGGTTGCTCAAGCGCCTCAAGCCCATCATGGCTCTAGGCGTCGGGGGGCGCCTGGGCAGCGGCCGCCAGTTCATGCCCTGGATCTCTTTGGCCGACGAGGTCGCGGCCATCCGCTTCGTGCTGGAGCGCGAGGTGAGCGGGCCGGTGAACCTCACTGGACCCGTGCCGGTGCGTAACGCGGACCTGATCGCGGTTCTCGCCCGGCTGCTGCACCGGCCGGCTGTGGTCCCGGCGCCGGGCTTCGCCTTGCGGATTGTGCTCGGTGAGTTTGCCCAGGAGACTCTGACGGGGCAACGCGCAGTGCCGACGAAGCTCACCGACGCCGGCTTCACCCACCACCACGCAGATGTCGAGTCAGCACTGCGGTGGGCTCTCGGTCGCTGATCACCGCTCGATGCCGGCAATGAGGTAGGTCGAGCCGTGCCTCGTCAACACGATGCGCAGCTTCGCCGGCCCCGAGCCTGCTGCCCGGCCCGTCGCCGCAGTCGCGCAGGTGAGCACTGACTCGCTCAGGGTGGCCTGCACGACGACCTGCACGCGAGTGCCGCTGGCCGCAGTCACCCGCACGTGGTCATAGGCCGTGTGCACTCCCAGCAGCCCGCATCCCGCGGGGACGAGCCGCTCGAGCAGCGAAGTATCCTGGATGAGCAGCGGCCCTGGCGAGTAGACCTTGCCGAGCAGGCTGGCGTCCCGCTCGGCGAAGGCCCGTTGACGCGACGCGTCCAGCTTGACGAGCAGAGTTCGCACGCCGCTGGCATCCAGCGAAACCCTCGGGCCGCCGCTCGGCGAGGACTGCCGCGAACGCGGCGCAGCACCAGGCGCCCGGGTCGGAGCAACTGGTCCGCCCAGGATGGACGCCCGGCCCGGCAGCGACGACGCGCCTGAGGGTCCCTGGCTCGGTCGTCCCCTGCCGAAAGCGGTCCAGGAGAGCGCAGCGGCGAGCGCAAGAGCAGCGGCGCCCAGGCCGACCCACCGCGCCCTTACGCCGCGCGGCGTGCGGTGGAGGCGGGGCGCAGGCACCGGGCGCGGGCGCGCGCGGACGGGGTGAGTCAATACCGGCGGATGCGCTGTCGGTGCCACGGGGCGCGGACGATCAAACGCGGGCCTGGCCGGTCCGGTGGATGCCGCTGGGTGAGCCGGGACCGCGCGGGCGCCGGTGTCGGCCGGGCGGCCGGTGGGAGACGCGGACGAGTTCGCCGACCCCGGCAGGGACCGCGCCCGCCCCGCCGACAGCTCGACAACGAGCGGTGTCCCGGCGTGACGCAGGTCCAGGGCGAACTCGGCGGCCGATCCACGCTGCGCGGGCTCGAGCGATAGTGCGCGGGAAAGAACGGCCCGCATCGCCTGCGGGACATCTACTGCGGCGAGCAGCGCGTCGAGGTCGGCGGTCTCGCCGAGTGCAGCGGCGGCCAGCACCTCCGTCGGCGTGTTCCCCGTCCACACCGAACATCCCGTCAGCGCGTGCAACGTGACCGCGCCGAGCATGAAGACATCACTCTGCGGACCGGGCACACACCCCGCCGCCACAGCTGGATCGATGAAGGCGGGCGTGCTGCGCACTGGTGTGTTCTCGCCGAGAAGCCGCGCTACCCCGAGATCGGCCAGCAAGGGCATCCCCGCTTCGGTGAACAGCACATTCGAGGGACTCACGTCGCCGTGCACGACTCCGGCGCTGTGCGCGTATGCGACTGCGGCCCCCACCGGCGCCAGCGTCGTAATGACTTCGCCCGGGGTGATGCGGCCGCGGGCATGAACCAACTCGGCGAGGGTGCCGCCGGCCGCGAGATCGAGGACCAGGACAATGGCGTCGCCGGTGGGCACCAGTTCGTGCAGTCGGACGAGGTGCGGATGATCGAGCGCGGCGAGCACCGCTGCCTCGGTGTGCAGAGTCCGCATCGGCACGGCAGGGCCGAGCGCGATGCGCTTGAGCGCCACCGGCTCGCCGGTCGAGGC
>JBHEMN010000005.1:0-9030 GCA_046262575.1 Jatrophihabitantaceae bacterium | reverse complement strand
GCGTAGCGCGAGCTGCTTGTCCATCGCGACCGTGGCATTACGGATGGTGACGAGCGCCCCCAGGCCGGTGGAGTCCAGGAACGTCACGGCGCGCAGGTCGATGACCAGGCGTGGCACCGCGGGATCCGCGATGCGCGCAAGGGCGGCCTCGATGACGGTGTCGGTGACCAAGAGATCGACCGCGCCCGAGAGCCTCAGCTCGTAGCTGTCCCCAACAAATGCGGACTCGATGGCGAAGGCGCTCATGCTGCCCCTTGCGTGTACTGGACTCGCGTCTGGGCCGACGACGAGTTGGTGGGTCCCACCCTGACCAACTTACTCCCATCTAAAGATTCTGTTAAGTAGACCGTGAACACCCGGCGGTAGGAGGCGTTAGGCAGGGGGCTGCGGTGGCATGGCGACGTTGCGGCCGCCGCCGCCGCCGGCGCCCAACCGGGGCTGGTATATCGGGGCGGTGGGCCCCTGCCTGAAGCGCGATGCCAGATCCAGCGTGGGATCGGCGCCCTCGGTCATGGCCAGGCACGGTGCGACGAAGACGCACTGCGGACAATGCGCAGGCGACGGGGTTGGGTACAGCGCGAGCTCCGGGTCCAGCATCTCCAGCAGTTCGGCGCCGATCTGTTGCCTGGCCGTCTCGATCTCGGCGGGACTCCGCCGGATGTGGGTGCGGCGCAGCACCCCGGCCGTTTCCTGTTGCACCCGCTCGTCGGTCTCGGGACGGCCTTCCAAGCGTTCGGGCCGTTGCAGCTGGGGGATCGAGCGCCCTCCGCCGCTGGGTTCATTCTGGGAATTGCCACCCCGGCCCTCCCGGCCGGTGCGAGTCGCCGTGGGCACCGGCCCGAGCAGGTCCGGAGGTGATTGAAGGATCTCATTATGGATCGTCCCGGCGATGTTCATCCCGAGGTAGGTCTGCTCCCACGCCCAGCATGCCGCGACCGCGGCCTCGTCAAGCAGCAATGACTCGAGGTCCTGCCATTCGGGCACGACCTGGTGCACGACAACCCAGTTCTCGTCGGCGGCGTCGACTGCGAGCAGCGCGACCCGCTCGGTGTAGAGCACCCGGCGTCCGTCGCCGGCCAGCAGGCCTTGGTCGGGCCTGCTGATGTCAGGCACGAGGGACTCGACATCGGTTTCGATCTTGAGAGGCCCGAAGTCATCGATGCTCGGCGCCCAGGTGAAGTACCGCTCGAGCAGGTCGGTGCCGAGATCGAGATCCGTCGTGCGTTGCACGGACGGCGGAGCCGCGGCAATCGCACGCATGAATGCCTTGCGGACCAGCGGCAGGACGATGTGGCTTTCCCAGTCCCACATACCCGGGTAGTAGTACACCGCGAGCGCGTCGCGGACCGCGCGGTTCAGATCCACCGTCGGCGGGTCGGCGGCTTGGAGGTTCTGCCGCTCGATCGAGCCGAAGTCCCACTGGCGTCGGCACCGCTTGAACGCCGCGCGCTCTCGCGCGGAGACTCGGTAGTCCATAACAGCCCACTCAGTGCGTCGGCCAGGGCTGGTCCAACGGCCACCGGCACCGGTCGTCCCCGCCCGCCATCGATTCCATCTCGTCGAGCATGTCTTGGCAGAATGCCTGAAACCGGACGGAATCGTCCTGCGGCCATGCTCCGGAGAAGTACATCCACACGTCGGGCGCGGCGGGCGGTACAGCGGGCTCGGCACCCGGGATCACCCGATGCCACGAATATGCCTCACCGCGCCGTTCGACGTACACGACGTCATCGAAACTGGGCGCGGCCTCGGCGAGCGAGGTGGCCAGTTCGGCACGATCCATGGTGCACCACCCCGTGATTGAGGCTATACCCGGAGCAGGCGTCATTCGAGATCGTCCCGCCTCGCGGCCGCTGGCGACGAGGCCAGGGCGCACAACGTCAGTTGCCGGCCGGGTCGTTGAGCCGCGGCCATTCCGCCGCCAAGCCGCAATTTTGCCGATCGTGTAGCCGTGCGGCAGGCTGGGAACTGATGAGCACCGCGAGGGATCCGAAGCGGTCGAGCGCCGAGCCCGAGCGCACCGCTATGTTGCCGAGCGCCGAGCCCGAGCGCACCGCCATGTTGCCGAGCGCCGAGCCGCAATCCACTGTTGCGCTGCCCGGCGACCAGCTTCCAGAGCCGCTCATGCTGGCCGAGCGCTACGAGTTGGGCACCGTGCTCGGCCGCGGGGGCGTCGGAACTGTCTACCTCGCGCGCGATCGGGTACTGCATCGGGCCGTCGCCGTGAAGCTCTTCCGCGCCGACGCTGCCGTGCCCGATCAGGCCGATCGTTACGAGCAGGAGGCCCGTCTGCTTGCCGGCCTCAGCCATCCCGGGCTGGTGATGGTTTTCGACGCTGGCATCGACGCTTCGGTGGCCGAGCATCCCAAGCCCTACCTGGTCATGGAACTCATCGAGGGTGCGACTCTCGCGCAGCGGTTGACGGAGGGGCCTGTGCCCGCCGCACAGGCCGCCGTTTTCGGTTCGGAGCTCGCCGCGGCGCTCGACTACGTACACCGTCGCGGCGTGGTGCACCGGGACGTGAAGCCGGCGAATATTCTCCTGGCTCTCGGCGAGGATGCCGCGCCGGTCACCGCAAAGCTGACCGACTTCGGCATTGCCCGCCTGGTCGACGGCACCCGCATGACGGTGCACGGCGTGACGCTCGGCACGCCGAATTACCTCAGTCCGGAGCAAGCGATGGGCGGCGAGGTCGGGCCGCCGACCGACATTTACGCGCTGGGCCTGGTATTGCTCGAATGCCTTACCGGCCAAGTGGTCTACCCAGGGCACGGCATCGAGGCCGCGGTCATTCGCCTACACCGGCCGCCGGCCTTCCCGCCGTGGCTCGGGCCGGACTGGACGCGCCTGCTAGTCGCGATGACCCATCCCGACCCCGGGGAGCGCCCCTGCGCTGCTGAAACAGCCCAGGCCTTGACGCCGCTGGCAACGCAGCCCGCGCAAGTTCCCACCCGGGCGGTGGCGGACGCTCGGACGCAGGCGCTGCCGGTGGCTGCCGGGCACGGCTCTACCCGCTTCCTGCCAGCGCTGGCGGGATCGTCGGCTTTGCCGGCTCACAGCGAGCGTAGGTGGTGGTGGCTGGTTGCTGCGCTCGTCGGTGCGGCGCTGGTGATCGTGCTCGTGCTGATTGCAACGCACCGCTCGTCGCCGTCCACGGTCGGGCCTGCCTATCCGAGTGTGCCGGGTCAGCTGGGGACCCACCTGCAGCAGCTGCAGAAGGCGGTGCAGCCGTGAGCCGCCTGCTGCTGGCGGCCAGTCTGGCAGCCGCAATCGTCGGTACGGGCGGTTGTTCCGGCGACTCGGCGCCGCCGGCGCTGTCCGACGCTGCGGCGCGCCAACTGCAGGCAGACGTGCTGGTCGTGACGCAGAGCGCGGCCGCCCACAACTGGACCCTTGCCCGCAGCGAGCTGCAGACCCTGCGTACCCACCTCGCGGCGGCCCGCTCGGCCGGCACCGTGAGCCTCGCACGCGCTGCTTCGATCGACGCGGCCATCGGCGCCGTCAGCCTGGATCTTGCGGCCGCGGTGCCAACGACGACGCCGTCCACGCCGCGGAGCACACCGGCACCGACTACGGCGGCCACCACGAGCGCACCGGTGCAGAAGCCGGTCAAGAAAAAGCACGGGCACTAGGCAACGCAGCCGCGTCCGAGGCGGGCGGCGCGACGGTCAGGAGGTGGCCGGCGCCAGGGTCGTGACGATCGTCGTCGTAGTGACCGAGGGGCGACGTATCGTCGGCCGTTTCGCATGCGGAATCAGCTGCACGGAGAGCAGAATGAGGATCAGGGCAAGCACCGCAAAGAACACCGCGCGGGCCAGCCGAATCGATGCCGCTCGGTCGTCGTCGGCGGGGGACACGACTGCCACTGTAGGTGGTGCGCACCGCGCCGCGTTGTCGTCTGTTCAGCTGCCGGGGCAGCGCCGACTCCAGCGTCGCGGGCCCGCGTGAGCTCGGCTCGACCCAGACGGTGCGCTCGTAGCGCCCAGTCAGGCGCCGCGGCGGATGCGGATGCGTGGGCAGGTAGGCTTGGCCAGCTTCGCGACTGCCGCTTCTACCGCTGGTCGTGGATGCGGGCGATTAGCTCAGCGGGAGAGCACTGCCTTCACACGGCAGGGGTCACTGGTTCGATCCCAGTATCGCCCACCACTACAGCCCCCGTAAATCATTGGGCTGCGCCTTCCTACGGGCGATAGCAGGATTCCATGACCTTTGCGTCGGTGTGTCGGGACCACTTACACCCGTTCGCCGGACAGACCCGGACAGCGCGACAGAGTGGTGGTCGATCCGCCGGCTCGCGCCTGAGGGGTCACGACTCAGCGGCAGTCATCGCGCGGTCCCTTCCGAAGGGCCACGCTTGTCAATCACACAGCCGATCTCACCCTGCCGCCTTAGGTTGCACAGGCGATGGCGACGACAGCGATGTCGTCACGGGGCGCGTCGGCGACGGCACCGTGCAGACGGGCGATGACCTGATCGACCGTCAGGCCGTGGCAGGAGGCGAGTAGACGTCGCAGGCCGTGATCGCCGAGTCGCTCTGGGTGCCCGGAGTCAGCTAGTCCGTCGGTGTAGAGAACGAGAGTGTCACCTGGGGCGAGTTCGACAGTGCTGTCGCTGATCTCGATCGTGGACAGCACGCCGAGTAGCTGTCCTGGTTGGCCGATGATCTGGACTTCGCCGTTGCGGCGGAGCAGCAGGGGTAGTGGGTGCCCCGCGCTGGCAAGGTGGATGAGGGTGCCCTCGGGGTGGGGTTCGATGCGGGCCACGATGGCGGTAACAAATGGCCGCTCGTTTTCGGTGGCGTTGTCGGTGGCGAGCGCGAGGTTGGTGTAGCGCAGTACGTCACTGGGTGAGCGGCGTTGCACGGCGCAGGCTCTGATGCTGTAGCGGGCCGAGCTGGTACGGGCGGCGGCGGCGGGTCCTGTGCCGCATACGTCGCCAATGGCGATGACCCAGGCGTGTTCGTCGATCGGGAAAGCGTCGTAGAAGTCGCCGCCGACGTGGTGGCTGTCGACGGGCTGATAAACCGCCGCGAGCTGAACGTGTGGGATGTCGGGTAGTCGAGGTGGCAACAGACTGGCCTGGAACGCGGTGGCGAGTTGCGCGACCTCATCTAGACGTTGCTGAGCGGCGGTCAGAGCGTTGCCGGCACTGAGCCGCAGTTCGAGTTCATCCACCACCAAGGCGGCCAGGTCGGTCAGGATCGCCGTCTCCTGATCGCTGATCGGGCGCGGGATCATGTCCATCGCGCACAGCGTGCCCAGGTTGTGACCGTCGTGGGTCGTTAGCGGCGCCCCCGCGTAGAAGCGCAGGCCGAAATCCCCAGCAACCAGCGGGTTACTGAGCGTACGAGGGTCGTTTTTTGCGTCCGTGACCAGCCAGGGCTCCGAGCCGAGGATCGCCGACGCGCACAGGCCAGGGTCGCGGCCGATCTCGGTGACATCCAAACCGTGGTGGGACTTGAACCAGATGCGGTCGGTGTCCACCACACTGACGATGGCGATTGGCACGTTCAGCAGCCGGGCCGCGAGCGCCGCGATCCGGTCAAACGCGCCGTCTGGTGGCGTATCCAGGATGTCGTAGCGGCGCACGGCCGCCATCCGTCGTTGCTCCCGCAGCACGTCGGCGTCGGCCTCGACCGGCGCCAGGCTGTGCGTCATCTTTGCCAGGCTACCGGGAGCGGAGCGTGCAGAGCATCCTCCCGGTGGCCCCAAGCCCAGGCGCTTATCAGTGGTTGCCGCGACGAGCGCAGCTGAGCGCTGCGGTCGCGGCCGCGGGCACGGCCAGATCGGCCCATACCTGCTTGCCTCCCACGACCGGAACGACTCCCCAACTCGTGGCGAGCGTGGCAACAATGTGCAAGCCGCGGCCATGCTCGTTGCTCGCGGATGGTTGTTTGACGCGGGGCTGGCCTGGCGCGTTGTCCTGCACGGAGACTTGCAGGTGGTTGTGATGCAGGGCGAGTTCCAGCGTGATCTCACCGGAGCACCCAGCGTTGATCGCGTTCGTCATCAACTCGGTGATCACTAGCTCAGTCGTGCTGACAACCTCGCGACCGTCTGCCACGTGACCCATGACTGGGCCCAAGTGCTCACGGCAGTAGGCGCGCGCGTGTCCCGGGGATGCCGGCTCACACGGATAAGTGCGTTGGTCTTGTAGACACACGGCCCACCTTATTCCGTTTCGATGTGCCGTCTGCCAGCGATCAGATCTCCCGTACGCACGCGGACGCCCACCGTGATGGTCGGTTCCGTTATGTTGGGCGCGTGGAACTTAGCGTCCTCACCGATGCGAGCGGGTGCACCACGCTCGTCGTCAGCGGCGAGGTGGACATGGAAGGGTCCGACAAGCTGCGGACGACGGGCGTGACCGCCATTCAGGCCCACGACGGCCAGCCGCTGAAGGTCGACCTGTCAGCGGTCACATTCCTGGACTCAACCGGCCTCGGTGCCCTCATCCACCTGCGCAACACCACCAACGACGAACCGGGCGCACTCCAGCTCATCGACCCCTCCGAGCCCGTCCGGCGAGTTCTTGAACTGACCCGACTGAACGACGTATTCGCCATCAGCGAACGCGACCGATCCGCCTAATCCGCGAACGAGGCGTTCTCCGCACCCGTCCGGGAAAACGGTGTCAGGCCAGGATGGCGCTGCGTTTGTCCGGCTCGGCGAGGTCGACCTGATAGTCGTGGCCGTGGAAGGTGTATCGGCCGTCGAAGCTAGGCGGTGGTTATAGAGATCGCTGACCGGACCTTGACATGAAGGATCCTCCCACCCGAAGCGCGGCGCCGCGGAGTTCGCCCAGCCTAGGCTCGCGGCTCCACGCGTCGCAGGTCGTCACGGCCCCCGGTTCCGCCTAGGGAGTGGGGTCCGGGTAGGAGCCGCCGTAGATGTCGGAGTTGCCGAAGTTCGCCGGGCAATCCTGCTGCGGCGCCGGTTTCGTGACGCTGGTATCCCCGCTCCGAAGCGCCGCTCGCCATGCGTCGACCGCCGGGCAGTCGGCGGCGTTGCGGGCGTCGACCCAGACGGCTGCCCCGTAGGTGCGGGTGGCGACGGCATAGACGTAGTCACCCAGGAACTCGGAGCTCAGCGCGTTGGCGCTCGAGCCTCGGGGATCACCGGGCGCACCTCGGTTCAGCTCGAGGAACGCCCCAGTCGCTGCGTCGGGGTTCGCCGAGGAGTCGGCATGTGTCACGACGCCGACGAGCGCGCGCGGGTCGGTCGTGTTGGTGCGGTACGGCGTGGTGAACGCGTTGTAGACGACATATACGTCTGTCCCATTGGGTGAGATCGCGGGGGCGGCAAGGTAGCCCCGGTCGCCGGGAGCCTCGATGGCTCGCGGAGCGGACCACGACGTGCCGCGGTTGGTGGACTCTGCGAAGTAGACATGAGGTGCGGTGATCGTCCCGCTGACGTAGCTCATGACGATCCGGTCCGTCGCGTCGGCGCCAGTCGGTGCCCCGTTCGCGACGTCGACACTCGGCGCCGGGGCAAGGTCGCTGCGCGCGCCGGCCACGCCGTCGATCACTGGACGTCCTTGCACCGGGTCGAAGACTCCCGGCTGGGTGACCGGCCCGGAGACGGGCCTCGGCTGGGACCAGGTGGATCCACCGTCGATGGACGTGGACATCAGCTCATAGGCCTGGTGGCCCAGCGAGGACACCGTGCCGATGCCAAACACGTAGGCATTGCCCCGGCTGTCGGTGCGCACGGTGCATCCATCGGTCGGGTTGCGCTGGCTGTTGTTTGCCGCTCCCGAGATCTGGTGCTGAGTCCACGTGTCGCCGCCGTCGCGCGACACCGCGACCTGCAACGGTGCTGGCGCGGCATTGCCCTGTCCGTTGCTGCGGAATGACGCCCAGCACAGATACGTGTTGCCGAAGTACTTGCTCGAGGAGGCGTTGTCTGCCCAGATCTGCTCCTTGTCGGAGAAGGTGGTCGAAGACTGCCGGGAGACGATGACGGGCGCCTGCCAGGCGTCGTTGATTCCCGCGGCGGCGCGGGCAACATCGTCGGTGCGCGACACGGCGATGGCCTCGAATCCTCTGAAGGTCGCGTCGGAGCGGGTGGTGCCCAAGTTTGCGGTCAGGTTGGCGTAGTACAGCCGGGAACCGTTGGCCCAACTGAAGGTTCCGTTCGCGCCCCGGCGCGGCCCGAACGCGAGCGCGGGGTCACCGTCGGACACCAGACCGTTCTCGTAGTAGTTGGGCACTGTCCCAATCGGGCCCACTTGCGGCACACATCCGGGGTCCGGCCCCACCACGCCGAGGCAACCCCGTGCCGTCAGACCGTGGTACGTGGGCTGGGTCCACGTGCTGCCGGAATCGAAGGAGAAGTACACCCCCGATACTCCGACGCCGTCCGTGAACGGGCAGCTGTTGTCAGCGCCCGCGTTGCAGGCTTCCATGTCGATCTCTTCATTGGCGCCGGCCACCATCACGTTCGGCTGGTTGGCATCCACCGCCAGGGCAGGCTCGTTCTGCTTGTTCTGGCTGAACGGGGTCGGGGGGCTGCCAACGGACACCTGAGTATCAGGCGCAAATGCCAAGGCCGGCGCCGAACCTGACAGCACTACGGCCGCCGCGACGACAAGCACTGAAAACATCGACCGAATACGCATGGCCCCCCCGTTTGATACATCACCCTGATGGTGACGAAAGATTACGCCCGTACGACGAGGAAAGCCATGGTCCGACGCGGTGTACGCCCGGAGCGCGCGAGATGATCAGTTTTGAATGGAACGCGTCCGGTGTCCGAAGCTCGGGGTTTGGGCGGTCGTCAGGGCGCTGACGAGGAGGCGGGATGACAGCACTGCGTCGCGACGGCCTAATGCTGTGGCTGCGTTCGTTGCGACCGACGTCCCAGCGTTACCGCGGCGGCGACTACGCCCGCGGTGCGCTGGGAGCGTTCGTGGGGATCCTGGTGGCGAGCTACGGCGCTAAGTCGTTCGACATCGGACCTGCGGCGCTGCCATTCATCGTGGCCCCGATGGGCGCCACGGCTGTGTTGTTGTTCGCCGCCCCTGCCAGCC
>JBHEMN010000004.1:0-5331 GCA_046262575.1 Jatrophihabitantaceae bacterium | reverse complement strand
CGGCGCACCAGCGAGGATTACGTCCACATCGAGTCGCTGCTGCAGAGCACCCTCGACGAGATCGACAAGATCTCCTCCACCGGAGGCATCGGCACCGGCATCCCCACCGGCTTCCACCAACTCGACGAGATCACCAACGGGTTGCATCCCGGCCAGATGATCACCGTGGCTGGCCGCCCTGGCTCGGGCAAGGCGCTCGCGTTGGACACCCCACTCGCAACGCCGGCCGGGTGGACGACCATGGGTTCCGTCCAGGTCGGCGATCTGCTCCTGGGCGCCGACGGTAAGCCGACCCGCGTCGTCGCCGCGACCGACGTCATGCGCGGGCGCCCGTGCTACGAGGTCGAGTTCTCCGACGGCTCCGTGATCACCGCCGACGCTGAGCACCAATGGCGCACGGTTGCGACAGTCCAACGAGTCGAGTACGCCATGGCAGGAAGTGGCGCAGCTACGCACTATCCCCCGTCGGCCGGTCCTCATCGCGTCGTCACCACCAAGCAGATCGCCGCGACGGTTCGCACGGCCGATGGCTCGCCTGCCCACGCGGTCGTCAACACAGACCCCGAAGCCGTTCAGTGTCGTGAGATCGTCGACGTGCGCGCCGTCGACTCCGTCCCGGTGCGGTGCGTCCAGGTCGACAAGGACGACCACATGTACCTGGCCGGCCCCACGATGATCCCGACGCACAACTCCACGCTCGCCCTCGACATCGCCCGCAACGCCGCCGTCAAGCACGGCAAGCCGACGGTCATCTTCTCTCTCGAGATGGGCAAGCTCGAGATCATGATGCGGCTCTTCTCCGCCGAGGCCGGGGTGGCGCTGCAGAACATGCGCTCGGGGCACATGAGCGACCAGGACTGGACCCGGCTCGGCCGCCGCTCCAGCGAGCTGGCCGAGGCGCCGCTCTACATCGACGACTCGCCCAACCTGACGATGATGGAGATCCGCTCCAAGGCCCGCCGGCTGCGTCAGCGCCAGGACATTCAGCTCGTCGTGATCGACTACCTGCAGTTGATGACCAGCGGCAAGCGGGTCGAGTCACGCCAGCAGGAGGTCAGCGAGTTCTCCCGGTCGATGAAGTTGCTGGCCAAGGAACTCGACGTGCCCGTGGTCGCGCTGTCACAGCTCAACCGCGGCCCCGAGCAGCGCACCGACAAGCGTCCGCTGCTGTCCGACCTTCGCGAGAGCGGCAGCATCGAGCAAGACTCCGACATGGTGCTGCTCGTGCACCGGCCCGACCTGTACGAGCCCGAGACCGAGCGCGCCGGCGAGGCCGACCTGATCATCGCCAAGCACCGCAACGGCCCCACCGCCACGATCGCCGTTGCGTTCCAGGGCCGTTACAGCCGCTTCGCCGACATGCCCCACTGAGCGTGAGCTTGCTGGGCCGAAACCAAAGCCGTTGATTCCGACCGACATAGTGCGGGGACTGCCTAGGGTTTGCGGGCCCGGATGACGGCGGCGCCCGCGTGCGAATGCACGCGGTGAGTCTCGGTGATCTGCACGGCGCTCAGTCCGGCCTCGGCGAGCGCGTCCTCGAACTGTGCCCGCGTGAGCGCGCCGGCAATGCAGCCGGTCCACTGCCGCATGTCGGTGCGGGTCGCCTCGTCCATGTCGGGATCAGCAATGACGTCCGAAACAGCGAACCTGCCGCCGGAGCGCAGCACCCGTGCCGCCTCGCGAAGAACAATCCGCTTGTCCGCGGCCAGGTTGATGACGCAGTTGGAGATCACGACGTCGACGCTTGCGTCGGGCAGCGGGATGTCCTCCAAGTATCCCTGCAGGAATTCGACGTTGTTCACGCCGGCGTCGGCCGCGTTGCGCCGAGCCAGCTCGAGCATCTCGACGGTCATGTCCAACCCGATCGCTCGCCCTTCGGGCGCGACTCGGCGAGCTGAGATGAGTACATCGGCTCCCGCCCCCGAACCGAGGTCCAACACGATCTCGCCCGGGTGCAGGTCAGCGACGGCGGTCGGCACCCCGCAGCCCAGCGAGGCGGCCACGGCGGCTTGCGGTGCGTCCTGCGCGGTGTCCGCGTTGTACAGGTCGGCGCCAAACACAGCCGTGCCTCGCTCACCTGTGGTGGACAGGGTCGACGTGACGGTGCCGCAGCAGCTCGAGGACTCGAGCGCACGAGCCTGCTCGAAGTCGCCGGCCGCTGAGCGCGTTGCGGCGGCTGCGTAACGCGCCCGCACAGTCTCCCGGATGTCAGCTCGCTCAGTCATGGGTGGTCCCTTTCCTGGAGTTACGTGCTTTGCCGGGCGGCGGTGGATCAGGCGGACGCCGGCCCATCACGACGTCCGCCGCGCTCGGGAAGCAGTCCAGGCAAACAGGATTGACCGCGTACAACGAACTCGTGCCCTGTCGCTGGACTTGAACGAAACCGACGGCTGTCAGCGCGGCCAGGTGATGGCTGACCGTGGACTGTCCGACCGGTAGGGCGCTCGTCAGCTCGCCCACCGACACCGGCTCGGACTGCCGGGCCAACCACGCCAGCAGTTGCACCCGCGTCGGATCAGCCAGCGCCCGAAACCACTCCGAATACAACTCGGCGTCGCTTCGCGAAAGCATGGTGTCATTCATCGATCATTGACGATAGTAGATGAATGACAGGGCGTCAACGCCGATCGTGTGTTGGCGCCCGGGCGGGTGCGCCGCTTCACCGTGGAAAACTTCGAACCAGCTCAGTGGGTGGACAGATAAGCGTCGAGCTGGGCCCGTGCGGTAGCTCGTGCTCGGTTACGTAGCAGCGACGTGCGGCCGAGCAGCTTGCCCGGCCACCCCAGCGCTTGACCAGCCCAGCGTGGCCAGTCGAAGACATCGACGTGCTTGCAGATGAGTCCGTCGCGGAATGAGAAAGTGGCGTCTATCGAGTTGTGCACCGGATGACCGCCAAAGACGTAGGACGCATCCCAGTGAGCCGACCCGTGCGTGCCATCGGCCTGGATGTCACTGAATTCGACGCGTAGGTCGACCGCGCGAGCGAGCAGCATCCGCCACATCGCTCGAGTCTCGGGCGCGGTGAGCTCACCGAATGCGGGGTCCGCGAAGCTCGCCTCGTCTGCGTAAGAGGCGGCCATCGTCTCGGCGTCTTTGGCGTTGAATGCGGTGTAGAACCGGCTGATCAACTCTTCATTCGGATGCATCCCGTCATCATGTCCCACGACGCGGGGCGCCGGGTCGGCCAGCCGCCGCGGGCCAGTGCTGATCCGCGGCGGCCGATCCGTCCTAAGGGCGGGTCAGTTACCTACGTCGGCGATCCAGAGGTTCTGGTCCTCACCTCGCGTCAGGTCGAAGCAGGTGCTGAACACGCTGGTGCAAGCGCCCCCGTCATGGGGGTCGCCGAGCACGTCGTTGCCGTCGGTGCTGCCGGGCTGGGCCGGAACGTCACGGTTGTCGGTCCAGTCGATCCGGGTCACCCCGCCGCCGTAGGCCGCGGTGATGTAATCGCCGAAGAAGGGAACCAGCCGGCCACCGAACTGCTCCCAGTTCGGGTTCTGGCTGACGGACGACACCCGGGTCGCTGCGGCGTCCCACGTGCCCGTGGTTTCGTTCATCCGCTTGACGTAGGTGTCCAGCGACCCGTTGGCCGGGGCAACCCAGCCGGCGGCCGACGGGCAGTTACCGGCGGGCCGTTCCTGGCTGAAGCAAGCGTCGTTGCGGCTGTCGTTCCAGCCAACGGTGACCGAACCGCCGCCCGCTGCCACGGTCGGGAACGTCTGGTGGCCGATGGCCGCGTTCTGGTCCACCGTCACTGGCGCCGACCACTGCACGCCGTTCGCCGAGTGGCTGTACACGACCCGGCTGTAGCCGCCCGGCGAGTACGTCGTGCCAGTGGCATGGGGATGCTTCAGCTCGTTCCACACCGCGTGGAATCCCGTGCTGTCCGCAGCGATTCTTACCTGGCTGGCGTCGCGGTAGAACGTGAAACCGGACTGGCAGGCCAGGGCGAGGTCCCCGCAGTCGCGCGACGCCCCTCCGGCCGCTTCGCCGTCAACCCCGTCCGGCCCGCTGCTGGCTGCAGCCGCGGCGGTCGGTGAACCGTAGACATCACTCTTGTCGTAGGGCGCGAAGGTGGCGACCGTCGCCGGCCGGGTCCACGTGGCGCCGCCGTCGGTGGACCGAACCGCGACGACGGAGTCGACCTTCGGGGTGCGGTCGGAGAAGGTCCGCCACACGACGGTCGCTGTGCCATCAGGCCCCACGGCTACGTCGGCGAACTGGCTGTCGCCTACTGTCTGGCTCACCTTGATCGGCGCGGAAAAGGTCCGGCCGCCGTCGTGTGACACCGCGACGTCGACCTCGTTGTTGCCCCGCGCGCCGTGGAACTGGCTCCACGCCGCGTAGACCGTGCCATCGAAGTGGTGTCCGCTGTTGTCCACGGCGAGGGCCGTCTTGTCGTTGAACAGACCGTTGGCGCCAGGCGTCCCGCGGGCCAGCAGCACGGTGCGCAGGTACACGGCGCCGGCGTGCCCCGCGGCGTCGGGTCCGAAGGTGGCAACCCACACCGACGCATTCTGCGGCTGCGTCCGGTTGAAGGCGTTGCCCATCACGTAGAGGTAACCGTGGTTGTCGAAGGCGTCCCAGGGGTCGCCGCTGGCCCCGGCCAGACCGTGCAGCGGCGAGGCCAGGCCGGCAGGCGAATTGTCACCGGGGTAACCCGGAATCAGAGTGAGGTTCCATGTCACACCACCGTCCCAGGAACGGTAGAGGCCGTTCCACGCGTCACGGATGGTCGGGATCGTGCAGTAGTCATTGGCGCCGGCGGCCATCACGTTGCTGTTGGTCGGGTGGATGCTCAGCGAGGTTTCGTTCTGCTGGCGGTTATCGGTGGAACACCGCTGGGTTACCGGGTCGCTGCCGCCGGTCACAGTCGTGTATTGGTGACTGCCCGTGACGTTGCGCTCGTTCGTCGACGAGGTGGCGTGGGCCGGCACCGCCAACGCTGCGACCGCGACCAGTCCGGCCGCACCGGCCAGGACCGAAACAATGGTGTGACGTCTCATTGTGCTGTTCTCCATTCACTGGCGGGGATCGCCCGCTGACTCCGAGCATCATGCATTACCGCGGACCGTCCCGCCAGGGCGACGGAGCGCTGGCGTGTCCCGAGAAAGGTGCCGAGGCGCTGCGCAATCGCGCACAACCCGTCTCAGCCCCACTCTTGCGCCCGCGAGTGTGAAGGTCTAGATAGTGAGCCTGTGAACCTATCGGCGCCGCAGGTCGTCAGCGGGGGTGCTCTAGGCCCATCGGTTGGTCGTGGGGGGCGAACTGGTTATGGTCTTGCACCCAGGTGACACGCTCGTAGTCGGCGGTCCGCGTTGAGCGGGCCGG
>JBHEMN010000003.1:0-5902 GCA_046262575.1 Jatrophihabitantaceae bacterium | reverse complement strand
ATGCAGCGGGCGAAGTCGGCGCCGTCGGCCTCTTCGGCCAGGCGCACATTGCGGAATTCGCTCGCGTCGCGGAAATAGGCCAGGGCGTCCTCGTCGGGGATGTGTTGCGGGGCGGCGACGGGGCGCAGCGATGGGTCAGCTTGGGCGGCGCGGCTAAGCAGCAGCCGGGCCTGCCCGAGCAGGTCGAGCGCGATGTTGGCGAGCGCCACGTCGTCCTCGAGCTCCGGTGCGTTGCTGCACCAAGCGGCGAGGCGCTGGGACATGACGAGTGCGTCGTCTGCGAGCGCGAGGCACTTCAGCCCAAGGCCTCGGGCGTCGACGCCGGTGGGCACGGTGGTGTCGAGGCCCGCGAGCGGGTCGTCGAAGCCGGTGCCGAAGGCCCAGCGCTGCTCGCCGCCGTGGGCGTCGGCCAGGGATTGGTAGGCGTTGCTCTCCGCGTCCATCAGATGTGCGGCACGTCGTCGGGGATGGCGTAGAACGTGGGGTGTCGGTAGACCTTGTCGCCGCTCGGCGCGAAGAACGGATCGCGCTCGTCGGGGCTCGACGCGGTGATCTGCGCGGCGCGCACCACCCAGATGCTCACGCCCTCGTTGCGGCGGGTGTAGAGGTCGCGGGCGTGGTGCAGCGCCATGTCCGGGTCGGCGGCATGCAACGAGCCCACGTGCACGTGGTTGAGGCCGCGCTTGCTCCGCACGAAGACCTCGAACAGCGGCCACTCGGCGTTGATGTCAGTCACGCCCACCTCCCGCTTTGTCCCGCTGCGGCACGTGATTCGGCCGCTGCAGCGTGCCCGGGCGGGACAAAGCCGGGTTGCCGCGGGACAAAGCCGGGTTGCCGCGGGACTGCAGCGTGCCCGGGCGGGTCAAAGCCGGGTTGCCGGGGGACAAAGCCGGCGCGGCATGGGCGGCCTTCCCCGCGTAGGCAAGCGCCGCCTCACGGACCCAGGCGCCGTTCTCCTGCGCTGCCCGGCGGTGCGCGATGCGTTCGGCATTGCACGGCCCGTCGCCGCCGACGACCCGCTTGAACTCTTCCCAGTCGGGCTGGCCGAAGTCATGGGCGCCACGCTCGGCATTCCAGCGCAGCGTGGGGTCGGGCAGCGTCACGCCGAGCGCGGCGGCCTGGGGCACCGTCATGTCGACGAAGCGCTGCCGCAGTTCGTCGTTGGTGTGCCGCTTGATGCGCCAGCGCATCGACTGTGCCGTGTTCGGCGAATCCGCGTCCGGGGGCCCGAACATCATCAGCGACGGCCACCACCACCGCTCGGTTGCGTCCTGCACCATCTCGCGCTGCCCTTGCGACCCGCGCATCATCGTCAGCAGGAGCTCGTAACCCTGGCGCTGGTGGAAGGACTCCTCCTTGCAGATGCGCACCATCGCGCGCGCATAAGGCCCGTAGGACGACCGGCACAACGGCACCTGGTTGCAGATCGCGGCGCCGTCGACGAGCCAGCCGATGACCCCCACGTCGGCGAACGTCAGCGAGGGGTAGTTGAAGATCGACGAGTACTTCTGGGTGCCGTTGATCAGCCGCTGCGTCAGCTCGCCGCGGTCGACGCCGAGGGTCTCGGCCGCCGAGTACAGGTACAACCCGTGCCCGGCTTCGTCCTGCACTTTCGCCAGCAGGATCGCCTTGCGGCGCAGCGAGGGCGCGCTGGAGATCCAGGCACCCTCGGGCTGCATGCCGATGATCTCGGAGTGGGCGTGCTGAGCGACCTGGCGCACCATCGTCTTGCGGTACGCCTCGGGCATCCAGTCCCGCGGCTCGATGCGCCGGTCGTGGGCAACCACCTCGTCGAAGTGAGCCTCAAGGGAAGGCGCGGCGCTCATTTCGCCACCAGCGTCAGCACGTCGTACTTCGCCACCGACGCGCCGTCCTGCTTGGTCACGTCCGCGTCCCACCGCACCTCGCCGTAGTCGCCTTCGCGCGGACTGATCTGCTTGCAGGTCAACGTCACCGTCAACTCGTCGTCCGGGTACACGGGGGTGATGAAGCGCAGGTTCTCCAGCCCGTAGTTGGCCAGGACGGGACCGGGCGCGGGATCGACGAACAGCCCGGCGGCGAAGGACACGATCAGGTAGCCGTGCGCCACCCGGCCGTCGAAGAACGGGTTCGCAGCCGCGGCGTCCTCGTCCATGTGTGCGTAGAACGTGTCGCCGGTGAACCGGGCGAAGTGCTCGATATCGGCCAGGGTGACCTGGCGCGGGCCAGCGACGACGCTGTCGCCGACCCGCAGCTCGAAGAGGTGCTTACGGAACGGATGCGTGCCGTCCGAGCGGCGCTCCGTACCCGGCACCCATCGCCCGGTGATCTTGGTGAGGGTGGCCGGGCCGGCTTGAACGGCGGTGCGTTGCATGTGATGGAACACCCCGCGCATGCCGCCCATCTCCTCGCCGCCCCCGGCGCGGCCCGGACCACCATGCACGAGCGCCGGCAGGGGTGAGCCGTGCCCGGTGGACTCGCCAGCGTCGTGGCGGTCGAGCACGAGCAACCGGCCGTGCCAAGGCGCGACACCGAGCACGACGTCCCGCACGAAGTCGGCGTCGGCGCTGACGATCGACCCCACCAGGCTGCCCCGCCCGCGTGCGGCGAGCTCGACGACGTGTTCGGTCGTCGTGTACGGCAACACGGTAGAGACCGGGCCGAAGGCCTCGACGCTGTGCACTTCGGCACGCTCGGCGTCGTCGCAGCGCAACAGGATGGGCGAGAGGAATGCGCCGCGATCGGTGTCGGCGTCGAGCACGTCGACGCGCTCAGGGTCACCGAACACGATCCGGCCGGCGTCGCGCAGTGCCTTGAGAGAGCGGCGCACTTCTTCGCGCTGCTCGAGGCTGGCCAGCGCACCCATTCGCACCTCGGGGTTGGCAGGGTTGCCGATGACGACCTTGGCCAGCCGGGCACTCACGGCGGCTACGACGTCGTCGGCCACCGCGGCCGGGACGAACGCCCGGCGGATCGCGGTGCACTTCTGCCCGGCCTTGACAGTCATTTCCGCGGTGAGTGCCTTGACGTACAGATCGAACTCCGCCGTGCCCGGTCCGGCGTCCGGGCCCAGGATCGAACAGTTCAGCGAGTCGGCCTCGGCATTGAAGCGCACCGCCCGAGACACCACCGTCGGGTGCGTGCGCAGTTTTGCTGCGGTCGACGCGGAACCGGTGAACGACACCAGATCCTGTTCGGTGAGGTGCTCGAGCAGGTCGCCCGCGCTACCCGCGACGAACTGCAGCGTGCCGTCGGGCAGCAGCCCGGACTCCACGATCAACTCGATCACGCGTGCGGTGAGATAGGCCGTCTGGCTGGCGGCCTTGACGAGGGACGGCACGCCGGCGAGGAAGGCCGGCGCGAACTTCTCCAGAGGTCCCCACACCGGGAAGTTGAACGCATTGATCTGCACCGCTACGCCGTGCCGGGGCGTCAGGATGTGCTGCCCGACGAACGTGGCGCCCTTGCTCAGCGGCTCGAGGGCTCCCTCCACGTAGACGGTCTCGTTGGGCAGTTCGCGCTTGGCCTTGCTGGCGTAGGCGAGCAGGACGCCGAAACCGCCGTCGATGTCGAACTTGGAGTCACCGAGGGTCGCGCCGGTGCGTGCCGACAGGGCGTAGAGCTCCTCCCGGTTCTCGCGCAGCAGCGATCCGACGGCCTTGAGCAGTGCGGCCCGCTGGTGGAACGACAGCTCCCGTAGGGCGGGGCCCCCGACGCGCCGACCGTGCTCTAGCGCCGACGCGAAGTCCAGGCCCGCAGACGACACCCGGGCGACCTCGTCACCAGTCACCGCGTCGTGCAGCGGCACCCCCGGCTCCGCGGCGGTGAACCACGATCCCTCGACGTAGCTGCGCAGCAGCGGCATTCGACGACTCCCCTTGACAGCACCCGGTGTACCTCGTCCATTATTAACCGACCGTTCGGTCAGTTGGCAAGGGGTGGGCATGGCTGAGGTCGATCGGATGCTCGCAGCGGACGCCGCGTCGCGGGCGCTGGGTATCGAGGTGACCGACACCGCCGACGGCACCGCCACTGCGCGGATGCGCGTGCGCGACGACATGGTGAACGGGCACGGCATCGCCCACGGCGCATTCGTCTTCGCGGTCGCCGACACCGCCTTCGCGTGTGCCTGCAACAGCCACGGCCCGGTCACCGTCGCCGCAGCGGTCGACATCACGTTCGTGGCGCCGGCCCGAGCCGGTGACCTGCTCGAGGCGACAGCGCAGGAACGCACCCGCTTCGGTCGCAACGGACTCTATGACGTCACAGTTCGCCGCGGCACCGACGTGATCGCCGAGTTCCGCGGCACCAGCCGCACCATCCGGCCGAGCGAATGACGCGGCTCGGCACCGCACCCCCGGCCGGCGACCTGGACCCCGGCGAACAGCTGAGCCGTGACGAGCTGCTAGCGCTGCAGCTCGAACGGCTGCAGCAGACCCTGGCGCACGCCTATGAACGGGTGCCGCACTACCGTGCCGCGTTCGACGCGGCCGGCGTCGCGCCTGCCGACTGTCGCTCGCTCGGTGACCTCGCCCACTTCCCCTTCACCACCAAGCTGGACCTGCGCGACAACTACCCGTTCGGCATGTTCGCCGTGCCGCGCAAGGAGGTCCGGCGTATCCACGCGTCCAGCGGGACGACGGGGCGGCCCACCGTGGTCGGCTACACCCAGCGTGACCTGGACACCTGGGCCGACCTGATGGCGCGCTCAATCCGCGCGGCCGGCGGACGCTCGGGCGATGCTGTCCACGTCGCCTACGGATACGGCCTGTTCACCGGCGGCCTGGGTGCGCACTATGGGGCCGAACGCCTCGGCTGCACGGTGATCCCGATCTCGGGCGGCATGACGCCGCGGCAGGTGCAGCTCATCCGCGACTTCGAGCCGTCGATCATCATGGTCACGCCGTCCTACATGCTGGCGCTGCTCGACGAGTTCGATCGTCAAGGGCTCGACCCACGCACATCCTCCTTGAAGATTGGCATATTCGGCGCAGAGCCGTGGACCGAGGCGATGCGCACTGAGATCGAGGAGCGCCTCGACATGCATGCCGTCGACATCTACGGCCTGTCCGAGGTGATGGGGCCGGGCGTCGCACAGGAATGCGTCGAGACCAAGGACGGCCTGCACATCTGGGAGGACCATTTCCTGCCGGAGGTGATCGACCCGGCCGCCGGCAACGTGCTGCCCGACGGTGAGCCCGGCGAGCTGGTTCTTACCTCACTCACCAAGCAGGCGCTGCCGATCATCCGGTACCGCACGCGCGATCTCACCCGGCTGCTTCCCGGCACCGCGCGTCCGGCGTTTCGGCGGATGGAGAAGATCACCGGCCGTAGCGACGACATGATCATCCTGCGTGGGGTCAACGTCTTTCCCACCCAACTGGAGGAGATCGTTCTGCGCACCGACGACCTCGCGCCGCACTTCCAGTTGGTGCTCACCCGCGGCGACCGTTTGGACGCCCTGACCATCCGCGTCGAAGCCCGCACCGACTGCCCATCGGACCGACGAGATGCCGCGGCAGCCGAGCTGGCCGGTGCCGTCAAAGACCACGTCGGCGTCACCGTCCTCGTCGAGATCGTCGACCCGCAGACGTTGGAACGCTCATCGGGAAAACTCCAGCGCGTGGTGGACCTGCGCGCGTGAGCACGACCCCTACCCGGCGCGGGCGGCCGGGTTATGACCTGGACACGTTGCTGCGCGTGGCCGCGACGACATTCACCGAGCGCGGCTACGACGGCACGTCGATGGAGGATCTGGCCCGCAAGCTGGGCATCACCAAGTCGGCGATCTACCACCACGTCAGCGGCAAGGACGAACTGCTCCGCCTCGCGACCGATCGCGCGCTCGACGGGCTGAGCGCGGTGATCGCGGAAGCGCCGACGATCGAGGGACGAGCCATCGACCGGCTCGAACACGTGGTGC
>JBHEMN010000002.1:0-12088 GCA_046262575.1 Jatrophihabitantaceae bacterium | reverse complement strand
ACCACGCGCATCGCGTTCGGCGCGATGTTCGGCAAGGGCGCGGGGATCCGGCAGGTGGCCAGCTCCTCGGCCCGCGCGCCACTGTCGTGAGAACGGGCAGCCGGCACAGACCGTCGCACCGGGTAGTTGTCGGGGTTCGGTGACCTCGATCGGGAAGGCAGGTGCTTGCCACTGCGCGTTCTGGGGTAGGACGGATCACGGCGCGCAGGTCCGCGCTGTCACGCGTGCCCACCGGTTGCGGTGTCGATTCGGTGGACTGGTGAGAAAGGGCGTTCGATGTCGTCCGTTCGCTGGCTGGTGCCCGCACTTGGCCTGGCGCTGATCCTGGCGGGGTGCAGCAGCTCGGGGGGCCAGCGCGAGGCCGTATCAGCAGAGGCCGCGCGCTTCGTCACCGCCGTCGACCAGCACGACGGCATGGCGGCGTGCGACACGCTGACCGACAGCGCCCAGAGTTCGGCGAGTGGCGCCACGGACACCCCGTGCGAGAAGGCCGTGCTCAACGTCAAGGAAGACGGCACCACCATCCATGGCGTGCAGGTCTGGGGCGACAGCGCGCAGGTCAGAATCGGCAGCGATGTGATCTTCCTGCGCCGGCTCGACACCGGGTGGCGGGTCAATGCCGCCGGGTGCAAACCCCAGGCGCACGCTGCCTACCAGTGCGACGTGGAGGGCTGATCGATGCGAACGATGTTCTGGGGCGTGGCCGGCTTCGTGACCATCGGCTTGGGCTATGTGATCGCGATCGGGTTGATGCATCGATGACCAAACCGCGCGGGCGTGGATCACGTGGGTTCCTGCGGGACAACGCCCTGAGCCTTGCCTTCTTGGCGCTGCTGCTCATGGCCCTGATAGGACAGGCCATCTCGGGCGTCGCCCAGTTCAACGGGCAACAGCAGGCCGAGGGTGCGCAGCAGCTGTCGTTGTGGGAATACCTGCGCTCGTCGAGCTTCGCCGTCGACGTTGCTGAGAACTGGCAGTCGGAGTATCTGCAGTTCGCGTTGTACATCGTCGCGACCACCTGGCTGATCCAGCGCGGCTCAAGTGAATCGAAGAAGCCGCGAGACGTCGGTCCCGGCTCGGACAAGCAGGAGAAGATCGGCCGGTACGCCGCCGCGGATTCCCCCTCCTGGGCCCGGGTCGGCGGGCTGCGCACTGCCCTCTACGGGCGTTCGCTCGGCGCCATCATGACGTTCTTCTTCCTCGGCTCGATGGTGGCGCAGTCAATCGCCGGGCGCGCCGCGTTCAACGTCGAGCTGCTCGACCGGCGCCAGGATCCCTTTTCCTGGTGGGGATATGTCACCTCCTCCGACTACTGGAACCGGACGTTCCAGAACTGGCAGTCGGAGTTCCTCGCGGTGGCCTCGATGGCTGTCTTCGCCATCTACCTGCGCCAACGGGGCTCCCCGGAGTCCAAGCTGGTCGGTGCCCCGCACGAGGCAACGGCCGAGGACCCCTGAGCGTCAAACGGGGCTATCGGTTCTCGCCGGGACGGACGCGGGCGATTGAGCGTTGCGCGGCCCGGTTGAATGACTCCCATGCGTCCTGAACTCACGGTGCCCGCGAAGCTCGCTCCCGGCGATCAGGTGGCGGTGCTCTCGCCGTCCTTCGCCGCCCCCGGCAAGTTTCCGGCCGTGCACGAGCGGGCGATGCAACGGCTGCGTGACGAGTTCGCCCTGCAACCGGTGGAGTACCCGACGACCAGACGCCTGGGTGCCAGCCCGCAGGATCGCGCCGCGGACCTGATGGCCGCCTTCACTGACCCTGATATCCGGGCCGTGCTCGCGACGATCGGGGGCGACGACCAGCTGACGGTGCTGCCGTACCTGGACCCGGCCGCGGTGGCTGACAACCCCAAGCCGTTTTTCGGCTACAGCGACAACACCAACCTGCTCAACTGGCTGTGGAACCTCGGCGTCGCCGGCTATCACGGAGGTTCGACGATGGTGCACCTCGGTCGCGGCGGCGGCCTGCACCCGGTGTCGGCCGCCTCGCTGCGCGCCGCGCTCATCACCGGCGGCGACATCGTCCTGCACCCGGTCGACGTCTTCGCCGAGGACGAACTCGACTGGGGCGATCCAGCATCCCTTGACCGTTCGGCGCCCACCCAGCCCAGCGCCGGCTGGAGCTGGCACCAACCCGACCAGGTGATCAGCGCGCCCACCTGGGGCGGCAACCTGGAGATCCTGCACTGGAACCTCGCGGCCAACCGGTGGATCCGTCCGGTCGAGGACTACCAGGGCTGCGTGTTGATACTCGAGACCTCCGAGGAGATGCCCGCGGCCGACGAGGTGTTCCGCATGTTGCGCAACGCCGGGGAGCGCGGACTGCTCGAGCAGTTCCCGGCCATCCTCGTCGGCGCACCGAAGGCGACCAACCTGCAGTGCCACACCACGCTCGAGCAGCGCGAGCACTACCGGCGGGAGCAGCGGCAGGCGGTCCTGCATGCTCTGGCCGAGTACAACCCGCGCGCGATGGTCGTCTTCGGCGTCGACATCGGGCATACCGACCCGCAGTGGGTCCTCCCCTACGGTGGAACGGTGACCGTCGACGGCCCGGCCCGCAGCGTCACGGCACACTACGGCGCGGGCGGATCGGGGCGGCGCGCATGACCTTCGTCGACGTGGTCGAGCAAGTGGGCAAGGGCATCGACGCAGCCGGTGTCGCCATCATCGTCATCGGCGCCAGCTTGGCCACGATCATGGCCGCCAACCGTGCACGTGTCGGAGCAATCGACACCTACCGCCGATACCGCCAGCAGCTGGGCCGCTCGATCCTGCTGGGGCTGGAGCTGCTGGTGGCCGCCGACATCATCCGAACCGTCGCCGTCACGCCCACCCTGGCCAGCGTCGTCGTGCTCGGCGCGATCGTGCTCATCCGGACCTTTCTCAGCTTCTCCCTCGAACTGGAGATCACTGGACGATGGCCCTGGCAGAAGTCAGACCCTACGACCCCCGCGGACTGAAGGCCATGTTGCCGTGAGGACCGCAGCACGATCCGTCGACCTCAACTGCGATCTGGGCGAAGGCTTCGGGCGGTGGTCATCCGGCGAGGATGTTTCCCTGCTCAGCGTGGTCACCAGCGCCAACGTGGCGTGCGGCTTCCACGCCGGCGACCCTTCGATCATGCGCACCACCTGCGCTCTCGCCGCCGAGGGCGGCGTAGTGATCGGCGCCCAGGTCGGTTACCGCGACCTGGCCGGCTTCGGCCGCCGCTTCATCGACATGGAGCCCGGCGAGCTCCGCGACGACATCGTCTACCAGATCGGTGCCCTCGCCGGATTCGCCAGGCTCGCCGGCACTTCGGTGCGCTACGTCAAGCCTCATGGCGCCCTCTACAACGCGATCGTCGACAACACCGAGCAGGCATCGGCGGTGGTCGAGGCCGTCACGCTCTACGACCGCGGTCTCGCGGTGCTCGGCCTGCCCGGTTCAGAATTCCTGCGAATCGCGGCCGCGGCTGGTTTGCGGACTGTCACGGAGGCATTCGCGGATCGCGCCTACACCTCCGACGGCCGCCTGGTCTCACGCCGAGGTGCGCACGCGGTCATCGTCGACCCCGGCGAGGTGGCGCGGCGGTGCGTGCGGATGCTGACCGACGGGGTCGTCGAAGCGGACGACGGCAGCCTGGTCCCGGTCGGGCCCGAGTCCATTTGCGTGCACGGGGACACCGTCGGGGCCGCGGCGATCGCACGCGGCGTCCGGACCGCACTCAGCGCGACCGGGTTCGACGTGCGGCCGTTCGCCTGAACGTCGAGTCATCCCCCGGGCGAGGTCCAGGGCCCGACGCCGGCGATGCGGTCCACGGTGATGTGGGTGAGGGCGGCAGAGTCCAGTACGGCGCGCACACTTTGGGGGATCGTCGGCATGCTCCGAACGGTAGCCGCTAGCCCCCGGGTGGCACCGGCGGCAGTGCGGCGGCGAGCTCCTCGGCGTAAGGGCTCGTCTGCGGGTCGGGGAACCAATCCGAATGCCGGTGGATCGGCGGCGGGCTGGGGTTGTCGTCGGGCCACAGCACCGGCGGGTCGAGGATCTCGTGGTCGACGGCGCGGGTCGTCGGGTCGGTCATGACCGGGGGTTTGGTCAGCGCCCATCCGCCGATGTAGTCGCTGCGGCGAACGAGGTTGCGCCAGCGCACGGTGTCCTGGGTGGTAAGCCGCTGCCGCAGCAGCTCCAAGTGGTCTGGGCCGAAGTAGGCGGGAAACGTTCGGCCGTAGAGGCGTCGCACCGGCGCGGCCAGGGTCAGCAGGGCGACGCGGTCGTTCACCGTGGGCGGCAGCTGCGCCAACACCGCCACGGCGATCGGGGAGCCCTGGCTGTATCCGCACAGCAGCACCGGACTGTGCGCCTCGAATGGATCACCGGGTTGGGGGAGGGCCCGTTCGGCCTGCTCCTGCGCATAGGCCGGATCGTCGGCACCGCGGACGTCATCGCCGATCAGCCGGCGGATCCGGGTGACGACCTCTGGCACCGACCGCTCGGCGTAGCACGGCGGAGCGAACGGATGGCAGGCCCGCGGCCAGAACGTCCCGACGTCCCAGAGGAATCCGAATCGCTTGCGCGAGACCGTTGTCAGCAACGCAGAGCGCAGCTGCACGAGGAAGTAGCCGGTCGCGAGCACACCCAGCGTCCCGCCGAAGGACGACAGCTTCTGCAGGCCGACGCTGCCCGGGCGACCTGTGATGACAAGCCAGGCCTGGTAGCCGATCACGACGGTGGCGGTGGGGATGGCCGTGACGGTCAGCGCTGTCGCCACCTTGTCGGTCAGCGCGGAGCGCGCCCAGACCCCGGCGACGGTCTTGACCGATTCCTGGCCGCCGGCGGTCGGGTAGCCGGACTGGACGGCGTCCGGGTCGCGGTCCGCGCCCATCCGGGCCAGGCGCCGGCTTTCCAGCGACGCCCACGCCAGCGCGCCGGCGATGAACAGTCCACCGGCCACGATCGTGACGAGAGCACCGATGCCGCCGGCATAGACCGTCGAAGGTGCGTAGAGGGTGTCCGGCCCCCGAACGCGCGGGATGGACCCCAGGGTGACCTTGGGTGAGCCGAGCAGGTTCGCGATGGTCAACGTGAACGCCGCGCCGAAGATCGTGGAGATCAGGCAGCCGAGCAGGGCGAGCAGCGCCGCGGCCATGCCGGCTCCCATCACGTCCTGCTGCTGCCAGGGGACCTGGAAGAGCAACACGACAGCCAGGAGCAGGACGAGAGCGAATTCGACGAAGACGACCGTTGTCTGCACCGGTTGGTCGCCGGGCAGCGCGTGCACCCCCGCGCCGGGACGCCACCAGAAGCGGGCGGCACTCGTGGCGACCGCCAGGACGAGCGCACCGGCCGCGAACGCTCGGCACACCGTGTCGGCGGTCTTTCGCGGCCCCCCGGCAGTGCGCATGCGGTCGGTCCACGGCGATGCGAGCAGGATGGCCGCGGCCGCACCGAGCAGGCCCGCCAGGACGAGCATCGCGGTGCGTACCCCGGACTCCGAGGAGCGGGGCAACGCGGCGAAGAGCATGACCTCAGCGCTGGCGGCGCCGACGTGGCAATTGCGCTGCCGCACCACGGTGCGTTCCCCGCGCCAGAAGTTCGCGTCCGTCAGCGGCCAGTCCGGGGTCTCGGCCGGCTGTCCGTTGGCCGCCCACTTCTCGTAGGAGCGGACGGTCTGCACGCTCACGACGGACAACGCGCCGATGATGCCCAACACCGCGAAAAGGGCGAGCGCGAGCCGTGGCCCCGCGCCCAGGTGGGCGTAGGAACCGAGCCAGGTCGGCAGCGCCCCGCTGCGCGGCCCCTGCCACGCCACCAGGTCGGCCAGCACCGTGATCGACGTCGTGACGAACGCGACGGTGAACGCGAGCGCCAGCAGCCGCAGCAGCGAGCGGCACACGGTGTTGCGCCAGTCCCTGGCGCGCTTGGTTCGGGTCGCCGGCAGGGCCCAGTGCGCGACGTTGACGATCATGAATGTGACCAGGAGCAACCACAGGGCCCGGCTGGCCGCGCGATAGTTCAGGGCTCCCCAGCAGTAGGCCTCCCGCCGCAGGCGCCCCGCGGGCGCTGCCACGCCGGGGTGCCAGGCACGGTAGAACCCCGCCGTCCGATCGCCCGCGACCTGCAAGGTGGAAGGGCTCTCGAGGTTCTCTTGCGGTGGCGCGCCACCGACCCCGTGGATCCGCAATTCGATGACCGAGCCGTCGCTGTTGCCGGACGGCAAGGGCAGGAACGGGACCTCGCCGTCCAGCGCCGCGTTGCGGGCGTTCGTCAGGTCGTCGCCGGAGTACCCGTAGCCGGCGCCCAACCCCAGCACTACAGGCTTCAGCGGCTGCGGACCGTCCTCGATCTCACCAGTACCCATCAGCGTCCGGCCTCTCAAACGCGACGACGTCATACGTCAGGCACATGCTCCACCCGCGGCCGCGGGCCCGACAATGTCCGCCGAGGCCGCCAGGTCGCGCCGAAACGGCTCATCGCACAGCTAGGCGACGTCGGCGCCTGAGCGGCGCGCGTACCCTCGGCCCACGTGGACGTCGCCGCCGAACTGAGAGAGCTCTCCGCGACGCTGGCCAGCATCGAGGCCGTCCTCGACCTACCCAGACTTCGGGACGAAGCCGAGGAACTCGAGCGGCAGGCCTCCGCGCCGGACCTGTGGGACGACCCGGAGAACGCGCAGCGCGTGACATCGCGGCTGTCCTACGCGCAGGGGGAAATCCGCCGGGTCGCGGAACTGCGGCGCCGCACCGACGATGCGCAGGTGCTGTGGGAGCTGGCCGAAGAGGCCGATGACGACGGCTTCAAGGCCGAGGCCCAAGGCGAGCTCGGCAGCCTGAAGCAGAGCATCGACGAACTCGAGGTGCGCACCCTGCTCTCGGGCGAGTACGACTCGCGCGAGGCGCTGGTGACGATCCGCTCAGAAGCCGGCGGCGTCGACGCGGCCGACTTCGCCGAGATGCTGCTGCGCATGTACCTGCGCTGGGCCGAGCGGCACAACTACGCCGTCGACATCCTGGATACGTCCTATGCCGAAGAGGCCGGCATCAAGTCGGCGACCTTCCAGGTGAGGACGCCCTACGCCTACGGGACCCTGTCCGTCGAGCGGGGCACCCACCGCCTCGTGCGCATCAGCCCGTTCGACAATCAGGGGCGACGGCAGACCAGTTTCGCCGGAGTCGAGGTGCTGCCGGTCGTGGAATCCTCCGATGTCGTCGAGATCCCCGACGACGACATCCGCGTCGACGTCTACCGCTCCAGCGGTCCGGGGGGCCAGGGCGTCAACACCACCGACTCGGCGGTGCGGATTACCCACCTGCCCACGGGCATCGTCGTCAGCTGCCAGAACGAGCGCAGTCAGATCCAGAACCGGGCCAGTGCGATGGCCGTGCTTCAGGCCAAGCTGCTCGAACGGCGGCGCCAGGATCAGCAGGCCACGATGGACGCCCTCAAGGACGGTGGTAACAGCTGGGGAAACCAGATGCGCAGCTATGTCCTCCATCCGTACCAGATGGTCAAGGATTTGCGCACCGAGTACGAGGTGGGCAATCCACAGGGCGTGCTCGACGGCGACATCGACGGGTTCATCGAGGCCGCGATTCGTTGGCGGCGCAGCTGACCGGTCCCAACCGGGTCGGGGTCGCGCGGCAGCGCGCATCACGGTGGGGTCAGGCAGAACGGGGGTCCGGCTCGCCGCCAAGGGATGATTGGCACGTTCGCCGAAAACGGTTCGGTAAACTGCATTCCTGTGATCCGGCTCGAGGAAGTAACGAAGGTCTACCCGGCCGGCGCGCGCCCTGCTCTCGACGGAATTTCATTCGAGATCGACAAGGGTGAGTTCGTGTTTCTCATCGGCCAGTCGGGCTCCGGCAAGTCGACGGTTCTGCGCATGTTGATGCGTGAGGAGCTGCCCACCAGCGGGGTCGTCACCGTCGACGGGAGCAATGTCGCCGAGATCGCCAAGCGCAAGGTTCCTGACCTGCGGCGAAAGATAGGCTGCGTCTTCCAGGACTTCCGACTGCTGCCCAAGAAAACGGTCTACGAGAACGTCGCGTTCGCTCTCGAGGTGATCAACAAGTCCCCTAAGGCGATCCGTCGGACGGTGCCCGAAGTGTTGGAGTTGGTGGGGCTCGAGGGCAAGATACAGCGGATGCCCAACGAGCTCTCCGGAGGCGAGCAGCAGCGGGTCGCAATCGCCCGCGCCTTCGTCAACCGGCCGCTCATCGTGCTGGCCGACGAGCCGACCGGCAACCTGGACCCCGACACCAGCCAGGGCATCATGAGCCTGCTCGAGCGGATCAACCGCACGGGCACCACCGTCGTCATGGCAACACATGACAACAACATCGTCGACGCGATGCGGCGACGGGTCATCGAACTCGAGTTCGGCAAGATCGTCCGTGACCAGTCTCGCGGCGTGTACGGAGTGGGTCGCTGAACGCCCCGCAGTAGTCAAGAAACTTCTAGCGGTAAGGAAGAGTATGCGCGCCAACTTCGTGTTGTCCGGCATGGCGACCGGCATACGCCGCAACGCGACCATGACGCTCGCGCTCATCCTCAGCACGGCGATCGCCCTCGCGTTCGTCGGAGCATCCATCCTCGCGAACACCGAGATCACCAAGTTCAAGCACAAGTACGAGGACAAGATCAACGTCTCGGTGTATCTCTGCGCGGAACTGCACGCCAACGACAAGAACTGCAAGCACAAGACCACTGCGGCCGAGACGGCGGCGATCCGGAGTCAGTTGTTCAACGACTCGCTGGTCAAGTCGATCACCTACGTGTCCGAGAAGGACGCCTTCGCGCGCGGCAAGCAGCAACAGCCGACCCTCGCCCAGTACACCAAGCTCGGTGACCTGCCCGCGTCCTTCACGGTGAAGCTGAAGAACGTGAAGAACGACTACAAGGAGTTCGCGGCCCGCACCCGCGGGCTGGTCGGGGTAGGACGCGTCAACAATCAAATCGACACGATCAACACCTTGCTCAACATTATCGACAGCGCCCGATTGCTCTCGATCGTGATCGCCTTGGTCGTGCTCGCGGCCTCGATCCTGCTGATCGCGAACACCATCCAGGTGGCGGCCACGCAACGCAAGAACGAAACCAGCATCATGCGGCTGGTCGGGGCTTCGAGGTGGATGACCGAACTGCCGTTCGTACTCGAAGCCGTCATTGCCGCCGCGGTCGGCGGCCTGATCGCCTTCGGGCTCATCTGGCTAGGTGAGCACTATGTCCTGGACAATGTCTTTGCCGGGCCGACCCACAACGGCGTCATCCCGAACCTGGCCATCAACGACGTGCTGATCGCCGGCGGCATCGGCATGATCGTCGGCCTCGCGCTCTCAGCAATCACCGCGTTTGCGACGTTGCGCCTCTACGTACGGTTGTAGCCGTGAAGGCACAGGCCCCGTCGAGCAATCGCGAGACCGGCCGCAAGGTAATCGCCCAGAACCGCAAGGCCCGCCACGACTACTCGATTCTGGACGTCTTCGAGGCAGGGCTCGTGCTGACCGGCACCGAGGTCAAGTCGCTGCGGCTGGGCCGGGCGTCCCTCGTCGACGGCTTCGCAACGATCGACGGCGGCGAGATCTTCCTGCGCAACGTGCACATCCCCGAATACACCGAGGGCAGCTGGACGAACCACGAGCCGCGCCGGGTCCGCAAGCTGCTGCTACACCGTGCCGAGATCACCCGGCTGATCGGCAAGACCAAGGAGAGCGGCCTGACGCTCGTGCCGCTGTCCCTGTACTTCTCGGCGGGCAAGGTGAAGGTCGAGATCGCGCTTGCCCAGGGCAAGAAGTCCTACGACAAGCGCCAGGAGCTAGCTCGGCGCGACGCCGACCGCGAGGTGCGCAAGGCGTTGGGACGGCGTGCCAAGGGCATGACGTGAACGACGAGGACGTCGCTTCCTGGTGGCATGCTCTGGGACTGCCTGGGCTGATCGACATCCACGTGCACTTCATGCCGACCCGGCTGATGAACGCGGTGTGGCGGTTCCTCGACGACGCACTGGAGAATTACGGCGTCGACTGGCCGGTGTACTACCGCACGTCGGCGCAGGAGCGGATTGTGACCCTGCGGCAATTGGGCGTGCGGACCTTCCCCGCTCTGCTGTACCCGCACAAGCCGGCGATGGCCGAGTCACTGAGCGAGTGGGCGCGGGAGTTCGCGGCGCGCACGCCTGGTGCACTCTCCACCGGCACGTTCTTTCCCGAGCCGTCGGCCACGCGCTACGTCCGCGAAGCACTTGACGCGGGCACCCGCATCTTCAAGGCCCATGTCCAGGTCGGCGGGTACGACCCGCGCGACGCGCTGCTCTCGCAGGTGTGGGGGATGCTCGCCGAGTCCGGCACGCCGGTTGTGGTGCACAGCGGGAGCGGGCCGCGCCCGGGGCCATACACCGGGCCAGGGCCGTTCGCTGAGGTGCTCGCCGCGCATCCGGCACTGACCGCGGTAATCGCGCATTGCGGCGCGCCGGACTACGCCGCGCACCTCGACCTCGTCGATCGCTATCCGAACGTGTACGTCGACACGACGATGGTCGGCACGGGATACGTCCCCGCCTTGCCGCCGATGGGAGCCGATGTGGTCACGCGCTTGGGTGCGGTCCAGGACCGGGTGCTGCTCGGCACGGACTTCCCGAACATTCCGTACCCGTACGCCCACCAACTCGCCGCCCTCGAGCGTTTCGACCTGGGCGAGGACTGGCTGCGTGCCGTGTGCTGGCACAACGCTGCGCATCTGCTCGGCCACCCCTAGATCGGGAAGGGCGCCGGGCGCTGCGTGTTCGCCGGCCGCGGCGAGCGGTAGGCTGGAGACTGCACACCACAAGGGGGTGAACGGTCTCGACTCTGGACGTCGAAGCAGTAGAAGCGGGCCGAGGTTCGCGTTGCTGCCCTCGTTAAACAAGCGACGCACAATGAATAAGCGCCGACAATAGTCGCGCCGATTTCGCTCTCGCTGCATAAGTAGCGAAGCGGATCTGTCAGCCCGGGTTCGTCACCGGCCCGGTCGCTGGCATCAGCTAGGTGACTCACCGTCCTCGCCGGTCGCGGGGGAGGACGGGACAACTCACAGCGACTGGGCCCGTCACACCGGCTTGTGTGCATGACCGGTGGGGCCGAGTAGAGACACCGCGCACTGCGCCCGGAGAAGTCCTGTTGAAGCGACAGAGGACGCGGGTTCGATTCCCGCCACCTCCACCCTGGGGTGTTCACGGTTCTAGGCCGTGGACGCCCGCGAAAGTGCCCTCGGACCAGCCCTGCTGGACTCGAGGGCACTCTCGTGCCTGGCTCAACCCTTCGCCGGCTCGCCGGCGCGGCGCGGGGGCCGGCCGGACTTAGCGGGTCACGGTGCGGCGACGGTAGCGGTGTAGACGTCGAGTTGGTGCAGCGTCCCGTCCGGGTTATCGCCGGTGGCGTTGGAGTTGTCTGCCCACGCCGGGTGTGCGCGGCCCTGGTAGTACGCCAGCCCCGAGTAGTCGCCGTAGTCGATGCCGTTGTGGGCATCACGGGAGTTCGACGTGCCCAGGCTGACCTGGCGATTTGGCGTGAACGCGGTCCCGTCGCTGCTGAATGCCGCGAAAAGCTGCGCGTCGTCGTTCGCCACGCCGTCGGTGTCGCCGAGACCGCCGGTGCCGAGGTCGTGGCGCGCGTCGTACCACGTCACGGCCAAATGACCGGACGTGGGATCGAGGGAGATCTTGGGCAGGAACTGGCTGTTTGCCGTCGCGTCGTCATTCACCCGCACCGGAGCGCTCCAACTCGCGCCCTCGTCATCGGAGTAGCGCACCTGGACATCGGTGTCGTCGCTCTCGTTGCGCTGCTCGATCGTGTACACGAGATAGACCCGGCCCGCGTGCCTGCCGCCGGTCCGGTCCCAGGCCAATCCCGGTTCGGCGTCAACCGACCGGTCCGGCTGCGGCCCGATGAAATCGAAACCACCGACGTGGGTGTCAACCACCGAAACCCGTGCGCCGAAGCCAGCTGGACCCAGCCCGTCCGGATCGACGGACACCAGCAGCTTGCCGCCGCCCTGCCCACTTTCGGTGAGGGTGCACACCTGCATCACCTTGCCGCCGGGGCCGATTGCGACATCGCCGTAGGTGCAGTTGT
>JBHEMN010000001.1:0-6273 GCA_046262575.1 Jatrophihabitantaceae bacterium | reverse complement strand
AGGCAACACCGCCGATCTGTTCCTTGGCCTCCACGAATGGCCCGTCACTGACGAGCGTCGTCCCGTCGCGGACCTGGACTGTGGTGGCGTCGCTGCTGGGCCGAAGTCGCACACCGTCGAGCAGTGCGAAGCCTCGCCGGTCCAGGTAGTCGATCCAGGCCACGTGCTCGGGGTCGCGCACGAGTTCGAGTGGATCGCGGGCGTCTGTTTCGTCGTCGCAGATCATCAGCAGGTATCGCATCGTGTCTCCGAACGGGCAGTCAGTCTTCGCGGGTCAGTATGACCACCGGAATGACGCGGCTGGTCATGTTCTGGTATTCATCCGCCGCCGGCGCATGCCTGCGGATCGTCGGCCACAGTGCGGCCCGGTCCGCCGCGCTGAGTTCCGCGGCGACGGCGCGGAAGGTCTCTGTGCCGACCTCGACGGTGACCGTCGGGTTGCCCTTGAGGTTGTGGTACCAGGCCGGGTGCTTCGGTGACCCGCCGTTGGTTGCGGTGATCACGAACGATCCGTCGGGCCGGCGGAGATATGCCAGCGGGGTGACCCGCTCGATGCCGGAGCGGGTGCCGATGTGGTGCACCAGCATGAGGGGTGTGCTCGCGAGCGGCCCGGTCACATGCCCGCCGGTGGCACGGAACTCCTCGACCACCCGGGCGTTGAACTGTGCCGAGCTCAGTGTTTCCATGACCGCGTCTCACTCGACGCCGTAGACCAGCCCCACGCGGCCGTCCGGCATCTTCTCGACCTTGCGCAGTTCCAGCGCGTGACGCTCAGACTCCGTGAACAGCGGCGTGCCCGCACCTGCGATCAGGGGGTAGACGATGAACCGCAGTTCGTCGAGCAGGCCAGCCTGCAGGCAGGCTCGCGTGATCTCCGCGCCGCCCATCAGGTAGATGTCGTTGCCCGGCTGCCGCTTCAGGTCCGCGAGGTCGTCCAGTCCGCTCAGGAAGCTGGTCAGCGGCCACTTGGCCGTCGTGAGCGTTCGCGACACGACGTAGTGTGGCGTTCTGGCCGCGAAGTGCGCCCATTCGACTTCGGCCGGCGTGGGAACACCTGCTCCCGTCGGGTTGGGCTGGTTCGGGGCGTCCTGAATCGCCGTCCAGTACTGCTCGTAGCCGGGATACATGCGGCCGCCGAGAACGCAGGTGTCCACCTGGGGCGTCAGCCCATAGTCCTCCGACCAGGCATCCACCCAGTCGGCGTAACCGTCCTTGCCTTCGGTCTTGCCGTCGAGCGAGAGCTTCATTGCCGCAATCATCTTGCGCATGGCTGCCTCCCTGGCAGAGCTGGGAACCGATTCCGCGGTGGGTCCTCCCGGGCCAGCCGTGCGGTCCAGAAGGTGGTTCGCCCTACTGACGATTGGGTTCGCCGAGATCGACAGCCCAGCCGGATTTTTTGGAGCGGAGGCGGTCATCGGGCGCCACTCCGGTATGTCGTGAGCTACGGAACGACCTGGTACGTCAAGTGAACAAGGCCCTCGCCGACGGGTTGAAGATCGACGCGGCGCAGCCGGTGCTTGTCGCGCAGCGCTCCGAACACCCGCTCGCCCTCGCCGGCGATGACCGGGAAGACGAACAGCCGGATCTCGTCGACCAGCTCGTTCTCGAGCAGTGTGTGCACGAGCGGACGACTGGCATAGACGACGATCTCGCCGTCGATCTGGCCCTTGAGGTCCGTGACCTCCTCGACGACGTCACCGCTGACAACGGTGCTGTTGGTCCACACCGGCTCCGTGATCGTGGACGAGATGACGTACTTGGGCAGCGCGTTGAGCCGCTGCGCCCACTCACTTGTCTGCGAGTTCCACCGCGTGCCGAAAAAGGTGTCACTCCCGCGACCGAGCAGCAACGCCGCCGCCTGCTTCGCTTCGGCGAATTCCACGTCCGCCCATTGCTCACGATCGGTCGCACTCATCTCCTCGAACCAACCGCCGTGCCGGAATCCGGCATCGCCGGTCGGGTCCTCCATGACGCCGTCGAGGGTGACGTTCTGACTTACGATGATCTTGCCCATTGCGCGCAACCTTTCTCTGTGTCGCTCGGTGTTGTCAGATGTGTAGACACCCCCTCCTCGCGGAATTGACCGTGACAAGCAGAAAATCAACGGCCAGGCCGCTCAGTTCTCGGCGGATACGGTGTCTATCCACGTATGAGCGCAGTGCACCGACCGGCAGGCAAGGCCACCATGACTCTCATCGCAAGGGCCCGGGCTGGCGACGAGGACGCATTCCGCGCCTTGACCGAGCCGCACCGCCGCGAGCTGCACATGCACTGCTACCGCATGCTCGGATCGGTGCAGGACGCCGAGGACGCCGTGCAAGAAACCCTCATAGCGGCATGGACAGGGTTGGCCGGATTCAGGGAAAACGCCGCCGTCCGAACGTGGCTCTACCGAATCGCCACGAACACCTGCCTCAACGCGCTCCGCGCCCAACGTCGCCGGCCGGCAAAAGCGTGGAACGTGCCCGGCGTCGAACCGCCGGAACCAACCAGGCTCGGTGAAGTGCCGTGGCTGAGCCCCTACCCTGATCCGATCGACTTGCCGACCGACCTACCCATCGGACCGGAGGCCCACTACCAGCAGATCGAGTCGATCTCGCTCGCTTTCATCGCAGCATTGCAGCTGCTTCCACCGCGTCAGCTGGCCGTCCTCGTCCTACGCGACGTCCTCGGCTTCCAGGCCGCCGAAGTCGCCGACATGCTCGATACGAGCATCGCGAGCGCCAACGGGGCCCTCACCCGGGCACGAGCCGGACTGACACGAGCCCGCCGGAGTCCCCGCAAACCCCCGCCGCACGCCGGCTCGCGCCAGGAGCGAGTCGTCGTCACCCGGTTCGTCCGCGCCTATGAATCGGCCGACGTGCCCGCCCTGCTCGCACTCTTCAGCGACGACATCTTCCTGTCCATGCCGCCAATGCCGCACGAGTACGTAGGCACAGCGGCAGTCACAGGATTCATGCGGTGTCTGCTCGTCCCGGGACGGCGCTACCGCCTCATCCCGACATGCGCCAACTACCAGCCAGCGTTCGGGGCATATCTCCAACGTCCGGACGGCACCTGGCACGCCACAGGATTGTTCGTCGCCACACTCGCCGCAGACCTCATATGCGCCCTCACCCGCTTCGAAGCCGCCGAGTTCCGATGGTTCGGCCTAGCACCGCAACTACAGTCCGAGTGACGGCACAGCAAACACGAGCCGTAAGCGCCGACATCGCCGCTACCGGTGCGATGATGGCCTTGGTTCAGCGGTACACCCACATGGTCCAGGAGCTCCGCCGCGATGTCGCCGAGCGTCAGGCGACCCTCTGGCTCCGCTCCGCTCCGCAGTAACAGCAGGGACTTGGGGCCTGCCGACAACTTGCGGGCTCCGCGACGACCGGGATTGAGCAATCCCTCCACGGTCCAGGGCGCTAGTTCGGCGCAGACGGGGCGTCACTCGGCGCGGATGCGGTGAGCTGGGGTTGTGCGCCGCTCGAGTGCAGTTGCCACGGGACGCTGGTGACCATCACGCCGGGTTCGAAGAGCAGGCGTGCTTTGAGCCGCAGGGCGCTTTGGTTGTGGAGTAGTTGTTCCCACCATCGTCCGAGGACGTATTCGGGGATGTAGACGGTGACGACGTCGGTGGGGCGGTCGTGCCGCAGGCGGCGGATGTGGTCGAGCACTGGGCGGGTCACCTCGCGGTAGGGCGACTCCAGGACCACGAGCGGGATGTCGACGCCGCGGCGTGCCCATGCGCCCAGAAGTTCGCGGGCTTCGCTATCGTCCACTTGGATGGTAATGGCCTGCAGGCTGTCGGGCGGGGTGCTTTGGCGTAAGCGACGGCTCTCATGGTCGGCAGGTGCAGCTTGGACACCAGAACAAGCGCGTGGTTGCGCGCGGGGAGTACGGGCCGATCGTGATCGGCCAGATCCACGCACCAGCGCAGCCACCGCATACCGTCCAACTGGCAGGCGTCAAACGCTCGCCAAAGGGGCGCATAGTCGGCGATCTCGCGCGGCTCTGGCCGCTATGACGTGATGCGATTCTGCGTCGTCGGGCTCTCCGCGAGTGGGGTCCACGGTTCCCGGAACGACGGGCGCCGTGATGCAGCACGCGATCGTTCGGCTTCGAAGGCGAGCACGAGCTCGGCTTCTTGTTCGTAGGTGGCGTGGGCGGAGGTGTCGGCGCCACTTCGGTCCAGGACCTTCTGGAGGACGTCGTGGGCGGCTCGGTCGGTGGCGGGTTCGTGGTTGGTCTCGTCGTCGCCGCCGCCCTCACTGTCGATGTAGAGGGTGTTCGAGACGCGGCCGCGGGTTGCGGCGACGTAGAGGACTTCGCGGGTGTCGCTCGCAGTGATCAGCGCGTGGGCGGTGTCGACCGTGCGGCCTTGGACGCGGTAGGCGGTGGTGGCGTAACGGAGCTCGACGTGGTTACGCACGTACTGCTGCGGTATGACGACCTCGACGGCGTCGTTGCGCACGGTCATCGATCCGTCGCCACGCAGACCGGTGATGGTCCAGGTGTCGCCGTTCAATACCCACCCGCCGGGGGTGCGCAGGGTGCGGTCGTTGCGTCGGGTGACGACGGAGTCGCCGACTCCGGCGGTGCCGTCGGCGATCGGGACCTGCGCTTCGGACACTTCGCCGGCGACGATGCGGTCGGTCTGGGCGCGCTGATTCAGTTCGGCGACGGAGTCGCGGTCCGCGGCGATCATCACCGACTCCAAACCGCGATCGACGTCCTCGCGCCACGCGCTGTAGACGCTGTCGAGCATGGTGTCGCGATCGCCGGATCGGATCCGGTCCTGGGCAGCGTAGGTGTCGATCACGGCGGGGTCGCCGACACGAAGCTTGGTAGTGGCGTCGCGTTCCCACTGGTGGGCGAACCGGTGGACTTCGTTCAGTTCGGGGGTGTCGGGGCGGTCGGCGGTGAGCATGGCGAACGCGCCGCCGGCTTCGATGGCGCCCAGTTGGGCCCAGTCCCCGACCAGCAGCACTTTCGCGTCGGCGTCGCGGGCGTGGGCGACGATCTGGTCGAGCGCGAGCGTGCCGGCCAGGCTGGCCTCGTCGATGATGAGCAGCTGCCCGGGGCGGATCATCCACCGTTCGTAGTCGCTATAGACCTCGCCGAGTTGGGTGTAGAACTGGCGGCCCCGTGCCGTGGACGGGCTGCTGGTCGATGCTTCGATGCGGTTGATCAGGGCGGTCATCCGGTCGAGCCGCTCGTCTTGGCGGGCGGTTTCGTGCAGCCATTTCGCGGTGTTGTCGGTGGGAATGCCGAGCTGGTCGGCGAGCACCTGCGCGGCAGCGGCGGAGGGTGCGAGGCCGATGACCGACCCGGGCCCGTAGCCGTCCTGCCATGCGGTGCGTAGGGCGGTGAGGGTGGTGGTTTTGCCGGCGCCGGCCGGACCGACCAGCAGGTCGAGGGTCCGTCCTGAGCTCGCGATGGCGTGTACGGCGGCGGCCTGCTCGTCACTGAGTGCGGGTTGGGCTGCACCGTCCGCGCCGCGGTCGGTGGCCAACGTCTCGCGCACCTCGTCGGGTGGCAAGGCGGGCCCGCCGGTGTCGCGGGCGGCGTCGAGCAGCCGCGATTCGGCGTCGAGGATCTGACGGGTGGTGTAGATCCGAGCCCCGCCGGGTCGGTCGCTGGGGGTGAGCAGCACGGCCTGGTCGAGGGCGAGGCCGGTGGTGGAGTCGGCGACAGTGAGCCGGTCGGCGGGGGTGGCGAAGCGGGCGCCGTGCAGCTGCCGGTGCACTTCGGCCAGCACGTTCGCCGGGCTGAACGTCGCCCGTTTCGACCCGACCGTGTGCAGCGCGACGGCCGCCACCTCCTCCAGCATCGCCGCATCGATAGTCGCCGCGTGTAGCGGGGGCAGCACGCCGCGATCCCGCAGCCCGTCACTCCACCACGCACCACCCGCCTCGTCGGGGGCGTTCGGGGTGTCGGGAAGGTGTGGTTGGGCGCGGGTGCGCCATTGTTCGGTCTGCTCGAGCAGGGTGTGTTGCTGCTTGTCCGGCCGCGTTTGCAGGGTGGCTTGTTCGCGTAGCCGGAGCATCTCTACTCGGGAGGGTTGCCTCCCGTGCGCTGTGGCGAAGTCGGTGACCAGGCCGTTCATCGCGGTCTCGATGTCGCTGGAGCGGCGGCTGAAGTCGTGGATCAGCGCGTCGGGGACGCCGGCGATGTCCCACCGCGGCACCCGACTGTGGGCCCGGGTGCGTTCGTCCCACCCGTAGCCCAACCGGTTCGTCAGGAGGTCCTGCAGGACGCCTTCGTGCAGCTCGGACAGCGCCACGA